>CALLPZ010000395.1 GCA_938015405.1 uncultured Pseudanabaenaceae cyanobacterium | reverse complement strand
CAAAGATCTGGGAAATCGCATCTCGATCAATCTCACTTTGACTATTTTCCGGCACAGCCTTCAAACTCCCGCCATCCAGTGATAGTGACCGATTCACCAATTGCAAGCGCTTCACCTGAGACCATTTAGGGAATTGCTGATTCACTTGCTCAACCCAGGTCTGATAGCACTGGAGGATTTCAGGATGTTGCAACAACTGAGCTAAGGGAGCCGCACTACTCAAGCCTTGTAGGTGAGGTTGGAGAGCCTCCAGGTTTGGAAAAACCAATAGGCCACAGAATTTTCGACCACGACCTACTGCCACGGCATGGGCAACTAGGGGCGATCGCATCACTTCCTGCTCCAGGGCCTCCGGTGCGACATACTTACCCGTCGCCAACTTAAACAGCGACTTCTTCGAGCCTGTAATCGTGAGAAAGCCATCACGATCAACCTGACCACGATCGCCTGTATGGAACCAGCCCTCAGAATCAATCGCCCTTCGGGTGGCAACCTCATCCTTGAAATAGCCCTGCATGACAAAGGGACCACGCACCAACACCTCTTCATCGGCCGTCAGCTTGACCTCAGCTCCTACGGCGGGTAAGCCCACAGTATCCGCACGAACCTGATCTCCTCGGCTATAGGCAATTACCGAGCTAGTCTGGGTCAGGCCATAGCCCTGGAGTAGCGGAAAGCCAGCGGCTGCAAAGACTCGGGCAACTTCAGGCCGCAAGGGAGCACCACCACAGAGCATGATGCTGAGCTTGCCGCCAAACTGCGATCGCCAGCGCCAAAACACCAGCCAATCGGCCAGCTTTAGCTGCAAGCGATAGAACAGCCCCGGTGATTCTCTAGGGTTATATTGCTGAGCCAACTGCAACCCCCAAGCCAATAGTCTTGTAGACACAGAAGCCGAAAACCCTTGGGGTAAAAGACGTCGCTTCAGACTATGGAAGTAATGGCGCAAGCGCGGCTCCACAGGATTAGACTGAGCCCGCGCAGGTCTTGCCTCGCTTAACTCCTGGAGCTTGCTGTAGGTTTTCTCTAGCAGCAGCGGCACCGTCGCAAAGATCGTCGGCTTAACTGAAACTAAATGCTTCATCACTCGACTGGGCGCCGAGAAATACAAGCTGTGGCCGTAATAGAGATGGCCATAGAACAGCGCCCTTGCAAACACATGAGTTAGGGGCAAAAACGATAGCGCTCGTTCATTGGCTCCCCAGGCAATCTGGGAATCGCGAAACGCCGTCAAGGCATTGGCCGAGAGATTTTCATGGCTCAGCATCACCCCCTTCAACTCCCCCGACTCCACTGGGGTATAGAGGATCGTGGCCAAATCCTGGGGGGAAAGATCAACCGGCAAGACCGTATTGCTCTCCTTCGCTTGGGCCTGCAATTCTGCCCAAGAGAAGGCACGAATACATTGGGGAAAGAGAGGGCATTGACGCTCTGTCTCTGCCTTCTCTACAAACATGGGTAAACAGAGGCATTCTCCAGGGCTAGTACAGGCTTCAGCAGTAACCTCATATCCCAAGGAACAATGTAATTTCTGCTGACGTTCTTCTGGCCAATTATTAGGCACATCTACAACGACAATGGTCTGCAAGTGTTGCGTTTCCCAAAGCTGAGGAACCACTTGATAGAGCAAGTCGAGGTTAGAAATAAATAGAGCTTTTGAGTCTGAATGATTGAGAACAAAAGCGATATTGGTGAGGGTTTCTGTCAGCGTAATCGGCACGCTTACGAGTCCTGCTTTTGCACAAGCCAAGTCAGCAATCGCAAACTGAAGATCGCTACGCATCAGGAACGCGACGCGATCGCCCTTCTCTAATCCCAGCCCTAGCAACCCCTGGGCCACTTCCTCCGTAGCCACCCGAAAGGCATGGCTGGACCAAGGCTGCCAACGGCCTTGACGGAACTGATTGAAGGCTGTGGAGTTGGGGCGAAGATCACAGGCCTCATCAAGCAATGCTGGGAGTGTCTTGCCCAAAATAGGCTGCTCACTCGCCCCTTGCTCAGGGGACTGAAGCAACTCCGCATACAACCTAGCTAAAACAGACATGCACAAAGTCGAAGTGCTTTTCACACTCCGCTCCCGCTAAGACTTAACTTGTTAGTAAAGCCAGCGCCCTTTTCTTTAATTCAATGGGAGAACATCCCAATCCCCAATGAAAACACCACAGCTTCAAATGGGGTTGTCACAATTCAGTCAAAGAAAGATCTGCTGAACGACTAACTATTCCAAAGCCAAGAGGAATAGTGCCAATAACAGCTCACTCAAAAGGAGAGTTTGATCACTTCAATTAATTCATCTAATTGAAGGGTTGAATAAATTTGCCGTTAGTTTGGCTTACCTCCAAGATAGCCTTTGATCCCATCGGACCGCTTGCAAAAAGCAACGACCGAACATGAATCAGCACAGAGCGATACATTTCTACAATCCAGCCAGACTCATTACTGCAGCGATCGGCTATTCAAAGCGATCTACAGGAGAAACCCCGCCTTATCTTTATCTCAAACTAGTCAAAGATTTGGGGGCTGTGACGGTCTCCTCTAACCAACCCAGCACATCGCCTATCACCTGATCTCGATTAATGTCATTGCAAATCTCGTGATAACCATCAGGGTAAACATAAAGACTCTTGTTCTCCCCCGGCATCCGGCCAAAGAACTGCCGCGTCACCGCCACCGGAGCCACCACATCGGCAGAGCCCTGCAAGATCAACGTCGGCAAGTCTAACTCGCCAATGTTCTGCCAAGTCTGCTGATTGACCTTAAAAAACTCCGTGGACAAACGCGCTGTGCCCTGGCTATGGCGCAGGGGATCATTAGCATAGGCTTCATTCACAGCAGCATCACGGGTGGAAGGCTGCTTCTGCTTAAAGCCAGTACTGAGACTGAAGCGTGGATGGATCTGGGAGAGTAGTCCGCCCACTTTAAGCTTGAGCGGTGAAATTCCCTGGGTGCTCACAGCCGGTGCGGACAGAATCAATCCATCCACCGAGTTAGGAAATTGCAAGCTGTAATCCAAGACGATCGCTGCACCCAGACTATTCCCCATTAAGTAGCAGGGGCGATCGCCCTCCTGCCACTGGACCCAATTCACAAATTGCCATAAATCATTCCGATATTCATCCCAACTATTAATATAGCCGCGCTGACCTTCGGAGCGTCCATGGCCGCGCAAGTCAAACGCATAGATGCAATAGTTCTGGGCCAAGAGGCGATCCACGATGGGCTGAAAAAGACCACTATGGGCACCTAAGCCATGGACAATCACCACTGTTGCTTTTGCTTGCTGCTGGGCTGGATGCCAACGTTGGAAATAAAGGCTTACATTATTGACGCCCGCACGCCAACCTTCACAATGTCTAAACTGGCGGGTTTGATTACACAGCATGGGGATCAGGCTCCATTCGTTGGGCTCGCAATCTCAGCGATCGCTCAACGGTGCGAGTTCATCAGCATGACTCCTCACCTACCTTCTAAGATGGCGCAGGAATTTAGGCTTCCCCAGGGATGCCGTGCCAGTTTATAGACTGGCGAAACAGAAGTGTAGATTCCGTGACATATTCCTGACTCCATATGGGCTCGGAGGCAGTTTCTCTCCCAACCCGAAAACATGTCAGCGCCCCGAATATGTCAGCCTCAAACATTGGGGATGACCATTAGAGATTCACATCATAGGTCGCCTCCAATGCCTCACAGATGAGGTCAAAGCGAAAGGAATCGAGGAGTTGATGCAAAGTTTGACAGAGCTGCTCTTGGCCACCAGGAGCCTCAGCTAATAACTTTTCAACTTTTGCAGCATTGAGTGCTTGGGAAGCTGATGACATCTCTATCCGCCAATCAAATGGCATTTTGACTAACTCCTTCAAGAGTCCTTGAGTCACCGCAGATTCACTCAAGGACTTGGGACCAACATGCTTTTGCAGTGCATCCTCTTCAACGACCAGTTCAATCGCCAAATGAGCTTGAAGTTTCTCCCAAATTTCTTCAATACGAAAGGGCTTGAGGACTAAATCATCAAACCCAGCTTGACACAAGCCAGAACGCTCTCGCTCAAAAATATTGGCGGTCAAAGCAATCACGATTGGAGGAGAATCACCCGTCTTCATAGCGCGCATGGCAGCCTCACCATCCATCACGGGCATCTGCAGGTCCATCCAAACTAAATGAGGAGACCAGTCGTGAAACTGTTGCACTGCTTCGTGACCATTCGAGGCTTCTCGACAGTGAAAACCAGCAGATGCCAGCAGATCAAGCAAAACGCTACGGCTTTCCCAGTGATCATCCACGATTAGCAATCGGTATTCTGGTTGGCCTGGTTGAAGCTTCCGTCGCACGATCGTTGAATAATGCTCGTACTGACGGAAAGATTCGAGAACAGTCGCCTGAATTTCACAACAAAACGTACTCCCTCGGCCCAGCTCACTTTTCACGGTGAGTTGTCCCCCCAGTAATTGAGTAAATTGCTGGCTGATCGCTAATCCCAATCCTGTTCCTTCCTTCTTGCGCATCGTGGATTTTGTTTGGACAAACGCTTGAAAAATTGACTCAATTTCAGCAGGAGCAATACCAGGCCCTGTATCAATCACTTCAAACTGAAAATTAGTCCTATGATCTGGGCGATGAGACATCTGCACAGCCAGTCTCACAAGACCTGTTTCTGTAAACTTTATGGCATTACTTAACAGGTTAATTAGTATCTGACGTAACTTAACGGCATCTGTTGAAATAAAGTCTGGTAATCCAGGTCCATAGGAACTCTCCAAAACTAAACCTTTAGACTCTGCTTTCAATTGCATCATTGACAGAATCTCTTGCAAAAATGGAATTAGATGAATATTTGATGATTCGACTGAAATATGACCTGATTCTATTTTGGCCATCTCTAAAACATCATTAATCAATGTCAGTAGATATTCCCCACTGCGATTAATTATTTTTAAGTGATCTGCATTTTTAGATGAGAGAGTCTGGTCGTTCTTCAGTAGCTGACTAAACCCTAAAATTGCATTTAAAGGTGTGCGTAGCTCATGGCTCATCTTCGCTAAGAATTCACTTTTCGCAGAATTAGCGCATTCTGCTTTTTCCTTCGCCACTGCGAGCTCTTGAGTTCTCTCTTCAACCCGCTCTTCTAGCATTTGCTGAGCTAGTTGAAGCTCTTTTTGCTTAACCCTGAGTTGCGCAGAGATCTGGCGCTGCTGTCGAATAGATTTCGTCAGTATTGCAATAATTAAGCCGCTCAACAACGTCAGACCAGAGACAATTAACAATAAACTGCGATTTTTCTGAAGCCAAGATATTTCTTGATAGCGTAGTTCACTACCTGCCGGTAGTTTGCTTAATGGAATACTATATTTTTCTAATTGCCTGGCATCAAATATCCACTGACTCTGAGTCGTCGTTACAGGCTCAATAGCATCAACTGGAATGCCCTGCAAAACCTTTTCCGCTAACGTTACAGCCTGCTGTGCATGGGTTGCCCCACTCAGCATCTTGCCTCCCACAACCCCTTTACCTAGCTTATTAATCGTAGTGGTATAGATCGGATTTGCGATCGCAGCAGTCAATAATTCAGTTTCCGTTTCAACATCAATCAACCCTCCCTTAGGATGCCCCTCACGCAGCTGCCCCACGAGATAAACTAGCCAATCCTCTGGATATTGACTCAACGTCGACTCAATATCCTTATCGACAAGATCAACAATATTGACAATATGATTGGGAGCTCCCGGCGAGCTCCGAAGTTCACTAATATGTCTTCGTGCTGCTACTCCTGTATCGGTGGAATCACTAATCAAAATGATTCCATTTGTTTCCAGTTGTTTGACAGCTTCTAGGAGAGTTTCTAAGGAGCTATGGGTTTCAAACACGCCAGTGATATCTTCTCTATTCAGAAGAGACTCACGTACATTATTAATACCAAAAAAAATTAGGGGCTTATCTGCCAAGAAAGTAGTACGCTTTTCAAGCACAAGATTTAGCCCTGGATCATCTCCAACCATCAAGACATCAATAGATGTATCTCGATATTTCTCGATAAGATATTGCCAGAATATATCTGCATGGGCTCCGTCAGGGTAGCGTTTTAGGTCTAGAAATTCATGGAAAACTTTGATATCGAGTTCACTGTTGTCGAATCCCTGATCAATGCCTTCTTTTTCTTGACGCGTCCAGGCCAACTCTGGATGGTAAGAGTGAATGACGAGTACCTGCTCCTTTGCAATGGCAGCTGAGCCTCCCATTGCTGCCGCCCACCAACATTGCAGACTAAGCAGCAAAACATGCCGTGGAATTGTCCAAAGCCCATGACGGAACCGGCTTAATTGGAGATGTTCTAACACCAAGGGAACACCAGGATTTCACGCACTTTTCTCCGAATATCATATAACCATATCTAATTGAAAATCCTACAGAGACCAGCCATAAAGCCCGGACCGACGATTTTCCCAGATCCAACTGATATAAGCCTGTACAGCTCCCCAAAGCTAGACGAAACAACGCCAACTCCCTACAGTCACTAGCTCCTAGACGTACCTCTGCCACCTCGGTGTAACCATTTCAGTAACGGGCTACCACAGCAGAAACATGACCATTACGCTGAGTAGCAACTCTCTGGAAGCAATGAGATTGAGCTTGTTTATAGAACTAGAGCCATGGTTCGCAAACAGCCTAGGAATCATCGATCCTTCATCTATCTAATTCAATATGAGCACCCGTAATATTCTGCACCGCTTCGGTCTTCTGGCGAGCCTCGGCCTCGCCTCCCTAGCCACCAGCACCCAGGCTCAAATTACTGCCCTCGGTCAATCCGGTCATTATGGCCCCATGACCGTGGGGATTGAAGGCTCGGGAGATCGAGTCACGGGCTATTACGAGAGTTACACCGGCTGGGATGAGAACTTGAATGCTCCTCGCTTTAGCTGCATC
>CALLPZ010000394.1 GCA_938015405.1 uncultured Pseudanabaenaceae cyanobacterium | reverse complement strand
TTGGACATTCTCCAGTTCCTGGTCGGCGGCTGAGGGCCAAGCTTCATTCACAGATTCCTGAACGACTGTCAGTTGACCCATGGCGTCCAGACGATAGATCACCAGGCGGTCTGCGGTGATGAACTCGCGGGTCTTGACCGTTGTTTCTGCAAGACGCTGATTGAGGTCTGCTTCGGTGAGGTTGTCCGCATCGGTCGCCAGATTCATGAGCCAGGCTGCACGAGCAGCGGCGCTTTGCTGCTCGTTGGTGAAGCTTTGGAGTTGCGCAGCCATCTGGTTGAGATTGTTATTGAGGACTGACAGCTCATCTTTGCCAGTCACGGCTAGGCGAGTATCCAGCTTGCCTTGACCAATTTTTTGTACTGCGTCCACAGCCTTGAGGATAGGGCGAGTGGCACGAGTGGCGAGCAAGCCTGCGACCAAGGCGAGAATGCCGCCCGACAGAAGCGCCTGTAAAACCAAGCCTTGGAGAAGGCGACTGCGCTGGTCGGCCACGGCACTGGTCTCAATGGTTGCAACGGTCTTCCAGCCGAGATCTGGAAGTTCCGAGCGGAAGCTATCGGACCATTCTGCGAACGGGGCATAGCCTACGGCAGAGCCCACGGCAGTAAAACTAATGTTTGCTGCTTCACCAAGACTCCCCGCTGTGTTTTGGCCGCGACGGTTTTCACCGGCTTCTTCTTTGCCCAGCGGCAGTTTGTTGCTGATGGCTGCGGAGACTGGGGTGAGTTCCGATGCTTCGGCGTCACCATCTGCAAATAGCTCATTGCTCTGGTTGTAGAGGCGGTACTCTACTTTCCCACCCTGTTTTTCTGATTCCGCTTGTGCGCTGGCACTGATCAGAGCTTCAATTTCGCTAATGGGGATGCGGGCTCTCACCACACCGACAGTTTGTCCCGTTGCCTTGTCCTTGATGGGAGATGCCAAGTACACACTGAAAATACCAGAGCTTTTGGAGAGAAGTGGCTGGCTGATAATGGGACCATCTTTGGCCAGTGCATCTTGGAAGTAAGAACGGCTGGCGTGGTTACCGATGGTTTTACCGCCAGAGTTGCCCAGGGGCTCACCCTTGAGGTCGAATACCGCCACACTGTTGTAGATGGAATAGGTTTCGACAAAACGATCTAGGGCTGCTGAACGTTGTGCCACGGTTGTATTGTTACGGAGCGCTGCATCGGTGAACAGCTCTTCGCGAGCCATGACTTGAATATCACCAAAACGCTCTCGCATGAACAGCGCTAGTTGGTCGTTGATTGAGGTGGCACTCAATTCCGCAGCGGTTTCGAGACGCTCGTTGAGTGCGCCACCCTGGAGGCTGTAGTTGATCAATCCCAAGGCTGTGGCCGGTACGATGCCCAGAACTGCGGCAATCACAACCACTTTGTTCCGCAGGGGCAGGTCGCCCCAGGCACCCCCTTGGCGATAGTTCAGCTTTGCGGCCTGTGGAGAGGCCTGTGCAGCCTTGTCTGCTGCTTTCGCAGGGAACACCAGCTTGGGCTCCTCCAACATCTCCATGTCATCAAACTTGGGCGGCATGGGAGCTGCCTGAGGAGTCGTTTGAGGAGGAGCCATGAAAAACTGACTGCTATCCTGCATGGACAGCTCTTCCTGCATGGACAACTGCTCGTCGTTGTCTTTGAGGTTGGAGTCGGAGGGCACAGTCTGAGACATGGGAAAGCAGTCCTTAGTTCAATGGGAGAGGTTGGATGAAGGGGCATCGCAGGGCGATCGCGATGCAATCTGCCGAGTAATCGCCGGGGGGAAAAGCTGAGCGCTGAGCAAGGGAGCTGACAAACGACCGAGGGCCTGCCAATGGCTTATTTGGCAATCATGGAGAAGATGGCTTCGGGGTCTAGGCAGCCTTGAAGATGTCCCTGGCCCACAATGGTGTAGCCCTTGAAATAGGGTGCCAACTCTGGACTGGCAACGCTACTGGGCGTGGAGGTTCGCATTGCCTCCGGGAGTACCACTTCAATATCTTGAACCTGACTAACGACGAGGCCGAGCTTGAGTTCTCCTTCGCCGCCGCCACTGCCGTCATGGTTGCGAATGACCAAGGCATTGTGGCTGGAGACGTTGCGGCTTTGCTGATACCACGGGGTGAGCCCCAGAAGGTGACCCAGGTCAACCATCCAAAGCACCTCGCCTCGCCAGTTGTGAACCCCCATGACCCATGGCTTCATCATGGGAATGGGAGTCACCTGCTGGATAGGAATAGTGAGCACCTCAGTGAGGTGCTGGATGGGCAGGAGCACTGTCATATTGGGCACGAGATGACAGCTCAGGTAACGTTCCCCCTGGGGAACGCCACTGGCATCTTCGGCCTGGGCAAGAAAATTGGACTCAGCAAGGGAGTTCAGGGCCACGGTCTCGATTCCTCTGTGAGGGACGGGTGAGGGTTAATCGTTCGATTTCCGCGATTCCTGCGGAATCATCAGGGGCTCGTTGGAATCACCTTAGGGAGGCAAAGTGTTGGCTGGGGTAGCTGCGGACGAGGGCATTGCAGTGTTGCAATGTTCGGTTGACTTAAACCGAGGCCCTCGGGCAATTTTTAAGCCAGGTTGAACTGTGATCGCCAGGGGGTGAAAGCCTGGTGAGGAACAGGGGCGATAAACCGCCTATTTCCTGCTACTAGAATTCCCAAAAGATTTTCTGGAGTAACGGATTTAGAAGCCGGTAGATCCACCACAATGCAGGGGGTGTGGCGATTAGGCGGCATTCTGTGGAGACGTGAATTTACTGACTTCTAATGATTTGAGTTGGTACTAGGTCAGACTGATGACTGGTGTCAATCTGTCGAATGGATGAGAAGTGGAACGTTCTAGATTGGTCCGATTCCTGATCCTTACTCTGTTGTGATGAAGTGAAATGGCAAGGGGAGAAAATACTTGAAATATGGATCTGTTTGCCTAGGGTGAGGCTGATGATTCGTCGAAAGAACAATCAGATTTCCTAGTCTTTTCACCCCAAAGAGGTGCGGACTGAAGAGTCTGAAATGGATATCTTCTGCCGGTTAAAAAAGATGCTTGACCGATAAAATACGGATTGAAGGAGCCTTATGCTCTTTGTCTCTAATTAAAATATGGGCCTGTAAGGCAGTATTGACTTCCCAAAACTGAGTCGAATATAGAAGGATAATTGAATAAAAACTGCTTTTAGGTGGACTTTAAATAAATCAAATATCTAAGAGAAAAGTCGCTTCCTGACAGGATTGAAGAGGAACCCTGCCAAGGCCGAGCGTTGGTTGTGATTCCGCTCAGACATCAGCTTTAGGCTTTGTATTCTCAAGTAAAACTGGAAGTCAATTTGTGAGCTTAAAACCTTGTAAATCGGCCTTTTAGTCCGTTTTAATGACTTTAGCTCTTCGTAGAAAGGTTTAGCTCGCAGTATCAGATCGAATCATTAGATCTCTTGCACGAATCAAAATCTGCCCCCATCCCACGAACCCTTGCCCCTAATTCTGGGGCAAGGGGAGGTTTCAAAGTCCCTGTCCCCAAACTGGGAGAGGGATTTAGGGAGAGGGCCAGAGATTCAGGCAAGAAATCTATTATCAAAAGCATGTCGAACTCAGCTCTAATCGTATTTTTCTAAATTTGATCGACAAATAGCTCCCTGCGATGGCTGGCCTGCAGAGAGCTATTGACTTCTATTTCCAATTTTTTCAGGGCTTAAACTCTGAGTACTATTTCCCCATCAGACCCTGAACCGTACGAATGAACTCGCTCTGGTCAATAGGCTTGGATAGATAGGCATCTGCACCTTGCTTCATTCCCCAGAACTTATCCATATCGCTGCCCTTGGTAGAGCACATCAACACAGGAATGCCACTGGTTTTGCTTTCAGCTTTGAGAGCCCGACAGAGCTCAAATCCACTCTGTCCAGGAAGCACAACATCCAGAATGATGATATCGGGGGAGGCGCTAGTGAGCTTTTCCATGGCCTCTTCGCCGCTGCCAGCCAGCATCACCTGAACGCCGCTTTGCTTTAAGCAGCTAGAAATGATTTCGGCCTCAGTGAGAGAATCCTCAACAATTAGCGCTGTACTCATGGAATTAACCTCGAAAGATAGGAGATTTGAAGGGGGGATAAATAACTCACGAGCTCGCCTGGCTCACTGGGCAAAGAAAATTAAGCGCCCGGTCCAAGTGTGGAGCTAGCGACTAAGAACTTTGGACTGCAGTTTCATGCAAATGCTTACGGATGACGTCCAAAATGGAGTCAGCATCTGCTGGCTTAGATAGAAATTCTGAGGCGCCTACAAGCTTCGCTCTCACTCTATCTACAATGCCATCGTGACCCGTCAAAATGACAATCGGGGTATCACGGAAAAATGACAGTTTTCGCAGTTGGCCACAAATTTCATAGCCGTTGGCATTGGGCATGACCAAATCTAAGAAGATGAGGTCGGGCTTGCGGGCTAGTAGGACAGCGATCGCCCGCAGGGGATCATTGACGGCTACAAAGCGATAATTCGCTTGGGTCAACACCTTCGACATGCTTTGGCAAATGAAGGGGCTATCGTCGATACAGGCAATTAGAGGCCGTAGCTCTGGGGCTGTAGGCGTCTCATCGCTAGGTGTTTTAGGCAGGCTGGGTCCCGGTAAATCCGGTACTTCAACTAACTCGATCAAGCCCAACTGAATGTAGGGCAGGAGCGATCGCGTTACCTCCGTGACATCACGCTTCATCTTCACCGACAGGTCCCGCAAACTCTGTTGGCCATCCAACAGGCGACTCAGCACCTGATAGACAGACTGGGAGGTTTTCTCCTTGAGCTGCTGAGGCTGACGAATGACGGGGACAGAGTTGGGAGAGCGGTCAGCAATGCGAGCCGTCTTCCAGTTCTCCCAGACTTTGTGAGCTTCAGCGACGGCCTGCTCCGCATCAATCAGCGTCAGCTTGGTTGAAGGCGTTGTATCAGACTTGACCTGATAGGTCACATGCTGAGCTTGGGCTACATCACAGAGCACCTCGACGGTGATACTGCGAATAACCTTGCTCGCTTCCTCGCGGGAGAGTTTGCCCTGGCTGACCCATTGGTACAGCATTTGATACTCCCAGCACCGGCTGAGATCATCTTCGGGCTTGTCCTCCGGAGGAGGCGTGAGTGTCATGGGGGCTGACACCAAACGGGGACAGCTACTGGCTAGGCCTCGTTTCCAGCGGCGCACGGGGTGGCTACCGCCAGTGGCATAGACAATACGCCCCATATAGAGGTATAGCCGCCAAGACTGGTCGCGTTGCCCTTCGAGCAACAATTGACCTGTGAGCTGCAACTGTTTGAGGGACTTGAACAAGCGGATTTGCTTGTCCATGTCAAAATCGCTGATCTCAACAGGCGCTAGGGATCGTCCACCGGCCGTCATCATAGCTTCCACACTTTAGTCGAGCATTTGAATCTCTTGTTCTCTATGATGCCCAGCCCAACCCCTGGACCGACATAGATGAATGCACGTAAAGATCAATTGAAGGTTGTGTTTTGTTCACGGAGATTTGCCGAGAATTGCGACTAGCCGTTCTTAAAAATCCTGTTGCATCTGTCTAAGGGAAGAGCATGCTGAGGGGAATGGAAAAATGTAGTGATGAAATTTTGGAAGATGGCGATCGCAACGAATCGAATCAGCAGATGGTCAAGTTGTTCTCCTGAGCGGCATGAGGGATGCTACAAACCGAAGGTGATTGTTGCGACTTAGGCCAATTGGCTGTGAAGTGAGGCGAATCAGACCTGGGGCTTAGGCGAATATTCCTAGGTCACTGTCGTACGAGAGGCCCCTAAAGGGCTCCTATCTATGGCAAGGTTAATAGCGAGGTTAGATTTCTATGGTTCCTCCTGTTTGCCAGGATATTCCGAGACTTCTAAGCTCCTATTGACTCGGAAGATCTTGGATTTCCACTATCCGTCAATACCTTCGCTCCTGCTCATTTATTGTCGTCACGGCTTCAGTCATTCTTTGGGTATGCAGACGCTTTCTTCCCCCGATGCTGCGATCGCAGCGAATAATTCTGTGAACAACAACGGTTCTTCTGCGGCCATCGATGCCGCTGATTTTGAAACAACCATTCGCCGTCGCAAGACCCGGCCCGTGCCGGTGGGGGATATCACCATTGGTGGCGATGCCCCAGTGGTGGTGCAGTCGATGATCAATGAAGACACGCTAGATATTGATGGGGCGACTGCGGGCATTCGCCGCCTCCATGAAATTGGTTGTGAAATTGTGCGGGTGACCGTGCCTAGTCTGGGTCATGCCAAGGCCATGGCCAAGATCAAGGCCAAGCTGAAAGAGACTTACCAGAATGTCCCTTTGGTGGCCGATGTTCACCACAACGGCATGAAGATCGCCCTGGAAGTGGCCAAGCATGTAGATAACGTGCGCATCAATCCAGGCCTCTACGTCTTTGAGAAGCCCCAGGACGATCGCACGGAGTATAGCCAAACTGAGTTTGACGAAATTCGCGAAAAAATTCGTGAAACCCTAGAACCCTTGGTGGTTTCGTTACGGGACCAGAACAAGTCCATGCGCATTGGGGTTAACCATGGTTCCCTCTCGGAGCGCATGTTGTTTACCTACGGCGACACCCCCGAGGGCATGGTGGAATCGGCTCTGGAGTTCATTCGCATCTGCGAAGATCTCAACTTCTATAACCTGACGATCTCCATGAAAGCCTCGCGGGTGCCCGTGATGCTGGCGGCCTATCGCATGTTGGTGGCTCGCATGGATTTAGAAAACATGGACTACCCCCTGCACCTCGGCGTGACCGAAGCGGGTGATGGCGAATATGGCCGTGTTAAGTCCACCGCAGGCATCGGGACATTGCTGGCGATGGGGATTGGGGATACGATTCGCGTTTCCTTGACCGAAGCCCCTGAGAAGGAAATCCCGGTTTGCTACAGCATTCTCCAGGCTTTGGGACTGCGCAAGACCATGGTGGAATATGTGGCCTGTCCTTCCTGTGGCCGTACATTATTCAACCTAGAAGAGGTCTTGCATAAGGTGCGAGCCGCAACGGATCACTTGGTGGGCTTGGATATCGCTGTCATGGGCTGCATCGTCAATGGCCCTGGCGAGATGGCCGACGCGGACTATGGCTATGTGGGCAAGACTCCAGGCTTTATCTCTCTCTACCGTGGGCGTGAAGAGATCAAGCGGGTTCCCGAAGCAGATGGGGTTCAGGAGTTGATCAATTTGATTAAGTCAGATGATCGTTGGGTTGAACCTGAGGCTGTTAAGGCAACCGCAGCTGTTTAAGGCTCTGGAGGATGAGGGAATCGGGAGCTGAAAAAGCTCATCATTGCGCTGAGCCCCCCTTCTCACTTCGGAGAGAAGGGGGCGAGGATGGGGCCGATGCCAGCCCTTCCGAATTCAGGCAAGGCTTCCTAAAGTGAGGGACTGTCCGGATTAGAGTCTGTGCTAACCGTATCAAGGCCTAATACCTGGAGATTGTTCCCTGATCGAAGGATTACGGTTTCTTGGGTAATGTCAAGACTTCTTCCATGCCGGATGGGGAACCCTCAATTATACTGAGGTACACTGGCGTCCATTTTGGGTATCTGATGGCGTCTAGACTATTAATCATTTTCGTGGCTCTATGGTAATTTCCAAGACCAAGCTGGCGATCGCTGCTGTCGCTGCCATGGCTGCAGCAGTCACCCTTGCGGGGACGGGTCTGCGCTGGTCTAAGGGGGAAGCGTTCTTTCAGGACAACCCCCAAGAGCTGATCGATGAAGTTTGGCAGATTATCGACAATGACTATGTCGATGCAACCTTTAACCAAGTGGACTGGCGCGAAGTCCGCACTGCCTATCTGAACCGCGACTACACCGATAAGCCGGCAGCCTACGAAGCAATCCGCGAAATGCTGGAAAAGCTCGGGGATCCCTATACTCGCTTTATGGATCCCAGCGAGTACGGCAATATGAAAATTGACACCTCCGGTGAGCTGACCGGGGTGGGCATTCAGCTGAGCCAGGATGAAGAGACGAAGGAACTGGTGGTGGTTTCGCCCATTGAAGATACCCCAGCCTTTGAGGCCGGTATCCAGTCCCGTGATGTGATCACGAAGGTGGATGGCACGCCCACGGAGGGCATGACGACTGATGATGCGGTGAAGTTGATTCGTGGCCCTGTTGGCTCTAGTGTGATCCTGACGATTCGCCGGGATAGCCAAGATAAGGAAGGCGCGGTTAAGAGCAGTCGGGAAATTGACTTTACGATTCGGCGCGATCGCATCGAGATCCACCCGGTCAAGTACAGCGAACGTCGCGACCAGGGGCTCAACGTTGGCTATATCCGTCTCAACCAGTTCAACGCCAACGCCGCGAGTGAAATGCGGGATGCGATTAAAGAGCTAGAAGTTAAGCAGGTGGATGGCTATGTCCTGGATTTGCGCTCCAACCCCGGCGGCTTGCTCTACTCCAGCATTGAGATTGCTCGCATGTGGCTGGACCAAGGCACCATCGTGTCCACTGTGGATCGCCGCGGCATTGCAGAACTAGAGAAGGCCAATGGTCGTTCCCTCACGGACCTTCCCCTGGTGGTGATGGTGGATGGTGGCTCGGCTAGCGCCAGTGAGATTCTTTCTGGAGCGCTCCAGGACAATGACCGGGCCGAGCTTGTGGGCACCCAAACCTTTGGTAAGGGGCTGGTTCAGTCCGTGCGTCCCCTGGGTGATGGCTCCGGCTTGGCTGTGACCATTGCCAAGTACCTCACCCCCAATGGGACCGATATCAACAAGGAAGGGATTGCGCCTGATGTGGTCTATGAGCTCAGCGATGAGGAGCGAGAAGTCCTAGGCAAGAACCGGGAGTTGATTGGCACGGTGGAAGATCCTCAATATGCCAAGGCGCTGGATGTATTGAAAAAGCGGGTTAAAACTGCGGTCTCGGCTGAAGCTTTGGGCAGCTCTTAGGAGAGTGGCTGGGACATTTCTAGATTGCTATTCGCCGGTCTACTCCTAGAGCCAGTTTGCCGCTAAATTCAATACCAGATTCGTTGATACGATGGGGCTTCGAAGAAGCCTGAGCCTCGCCATGACTGATCCTCGCCCCTCGGGGTTGAAAGACTGGTTTGCCCTACCGAATATTGTTCATCTCAGATCAGAGTCTGGACGGTTTGAGATTCAAGGGCTGGACCTGTGGCAGAACTATTGGCGAGATCCTTACCATTTGCTTTTGATGCTGCCTTGGCGGCTGTTCTTTCTGTTGCTGACAGCGGGCTACGGCATTCTTAATACGCTGTTTGCCTTGGCCTATTTAGCCCAGCCGGGGGGCATTGAACATGCAGAGCTGGGCTCCTTTGCCGATGCCTTTTTCTTTAGCGTCCAGACCTTAGGCGCGATTGGCTATGGCGCGATGTATCCGACGACGCTCTATACCAATGCCGTGGTGGCGATCGAGGCCATGGTGAGCATCATTAGCATTGCCATGATTACGGGCCTGGCCTTTGCCCGTTTCTCCCGTTCCGATGCGCGGGTGACTTTTAGCGAAGTGGCCGTGGTTGAGCCCTATAACGGTGTGCCCACCCTGATGTTTCGCACGGCTAATCGTCGTCGTAATCAAATTTTGGAGGCAACGCTCAAGGTGTACTTGCTCCAGGATGAGATTTCTTTGGAAGGGCAGCGTATGCGGCATTTTTATGAGTTGCCCCTCGTGCGGAATGAGACTCCTCGCTTCAGCCTGGGCTGGACGGTCATGCACTCCATTGATGAGGAGAGTCCGTTGTGGAATGCCACGGCTGAATCCTTGGAGCAACAGCGGTCCACCATTGTGATTTCCCTCAGTGGCTTGGATGAGACAGTGATGCAGCCTCTCCATGCTCGCCATGTCTATGCCGTGCGAGATATTCGCTGGGGCTACCGCTTTGTAGACATGATTTATGACGCGAAGAGTGGCGATCGCTATATCGACTACCGCTATTTCAATGTGATTGAGCCCATTGAGCAAAGCCTGCAAGAGAGTGATCTAGATGTGGCCTAGTCCTGGCCGTTACTGGTTATTGCGCCTTTGCAGCCTTTAACCCCAAACGATATTGGCTGAAAGGTTGCAATAGAAAAATTTGCAGAGATCTATGCCCCAGGCAGGATTTCTAGGCGGTGAAGATCAACGACTATCGAAGGATGCCAAGCATTGGATTGCTTCCTTAGATTGACCTGATTCGGAATGACTCAGCCGGGCCTGCGTTACCTGGCTCAGGAATATTTCTAGGCAGTTGAGAGGAACCATTCCGATGGTTTCCCTTGGGGGGCGAGATCGTTCAGCAATGCCTAGGGCGAGCCGAGGAAATGTCTCATGTACAAAAACATACGCTCTAGCAAGCCAGTCCCTGGGAATCAGCCTGAAACAACCGTGCAAAAGCCGCCTAAGGAACTCAGAACGCGCCGCCCGATTTTGGTGCTGATCCGTCACTACTGCCCGGCTTCGCTCCATCGTCCGGTGATCAAAATCTTTCGCAAGCTGGGCCGTAAATGGGAAACCAACAGCGGTGACTGGGCCTGGTTAGAGCAGAAGCCCATGCCACTGAAGCTGCTCAATCGCAACCTTTGGCGCATTGCGGAGCCTTCGTCTAACTACTACGTGATGCTGTTTATCTCAGGCATCATTGCGGCCCTGGGATTGTTGGCGGGCAGTGCCGCCGCCATAATCGGGGCCATGATCGTTGCACCGCTGATGGGTCCCATTGTGGGGATGGCCTTTGCGATTACGGTGGGCAATCGTCGGTTGCTGAAGCGCTCGGGCATTGCGGTTTTCAGTGGGTCAATTTTGACCGTGGCCACAGCCTATTTTCTATGCAGTATCGTCGGCATTAGCTCGATGAATCCGGAGATTCTCCAGCGTACTCAGCCAACGTTGATTGATCTCGTGATTGGTCTAGCAGCGGGGGCTGCGGGGGCTTTTGCCCAGACCCGGCGGGAGGTGGCTGACGCCCTGCCGGGGGTCGCGATCGCCGTAGCCCTAGTCCCACCACTCAGCGTCATCGGCATCGGCATCGCCCTGGGCGATGGTTCTGTGGCATGGGGGTCTACGATCCTGTTCCTGACTAACCTGGCCGGGATTATTCTCAGCGGTGGTTTAGTTTTTATTTGGCAGGAATACGGCTCTCTCAAGAGAGCGAAGCGGGGGTTGACAGCTTCTACAGCATTACTGGCGTTACTCGCTGTTCCCCTGGGCCTCTCCATGCGCGATCTGATCGTGGAAGAGAAGAGCCGCTCCATGGTCAACCAGATGATTCGCTCTGAGCTGTTGACCTTTCGCAGCAGTGACATCAGGCGAATTGGAATTAACTCCGACGGAGATAACTTGCGGATCAAGATTGAAGTGGCGGCTCCCGAAAACTCAATTTCGAGTAATCAAGTCGATCTAGTGCGGCAGGCGCTGGAGAGAAATCTGGAGCGTCCCGTTGAGCTAGAGGTCAATGTGTTTCCCATGGAGGGGTTTTCTTCCAAAACTCCTGAGGAGCGAGATGTGGGGTTGACCCAGAGAATCAAGCGGGAGATTCGTCGCCTGTAGGGCCTGCCCAGAGATCTTGCGAAGAAGAGATTTGAGTGCCAATTGTTCGTTCAACTTAGGAGTCAGATTGAGTGATGGAAATTTCGACAGCTCGTATTAATCAAGTCAAGACGCTGTTGTTGCTAGTTGCCCTTGGGGGCTTGATTGTCCTCACGGGTTATCTCCTGGTGGGTAATGAACAGGGGCTTTATTACGGCTTGGGCTTTGCTGCGCTAGGTAGTTTTGCCTCTTGGTTCTACTCTGACCGGGCGGCGCTTTCTGCTTTTAAGGCCCAGCCCACCTCTCGGGAACGGGCGCCGGAGTTGTTTGACCAAATTGAAGTCTTGAGCGATCGCGCTGGCCTGCCCATGCCCACGCTATATATCGTTCCTTCTGAATCACCGAATGCCTTTGCAACGGGGCGTGACCCCAACCATGCAGCCGTTGGTGTGACGGAAGGTCTGCTCAAGCTGCTCTCCAAAGAAGAGCTAGATGCCGTTGTGGCCCATGAACTCACCCATGTGCGCAATCGGGACACCTTGACCCAAGCCGTTGCGGGAACCCTGGCCGGGGCCTTGACCTATTTGGGACGCATCTTGACCTTTGGTTTCCTCTATTTCCCGGTGACGCGTTTAGCCGGTCGGCGCGGCAAAAATCCCATTGTGATCCTGTTTTTGTTGGTGATTGCGCCGGTGGGGGCTGGCCTAATTCGCATGGCTATTTCTAGAACCCGAGAATTTGCCGCTGACGAAGGGGCCGCCGAGATTACGGGCAATCCGCTAGCGCTGGTGACGGCCCTGGAGAAGCTAGAGGCCATGGCCCAGAAAGTGCCCATGCATGGCAACCCGGCGTTTGCGCCGATGTTTATTGTGAATCCGCTTTCGAAAGAGAGCTTGGTGAAGCTGTTCTTGAGCCATCCCCCCACAGCGGATCGGGTTGAGCGGCTGAAGGCGATCGCCCAGGCCGAAGCAGCCCCCTCCAGCCCTGAAGCCCCAACTGCGACGGAAGCTGTGGCGGCTTAGTGTCATCGCGGATGGATTGGGCAGGCCGCTGACATCGCGGTTGGCAATGCTGGGGAATGGGAGGAATACCTGAGTTCGATAAGTTTAAGCCTAGCCTGGTTCTGCCGCCGTGAGCTAAACCTCACGGCTCAAAGCTCAAGTCCGTTAAAACGGACTGAACGGTCCAGGGTGGCAGCCCACTTTAGTGGGCTTTCGCTCTTAGGCTGGGAATTGATTCCCAGGCGGCTTCGCAAGTGCTTTTGCAAGCTGTCGAACTCAGGTGAAGCAATGGAAATTCAAGGCTGAATTTCAAAGAAAAATTGAGCCAGTTGGTGACGCAATAGGCCAGTCAACAATCTGTCCCTGGGGCGAACAATCGAGCTGAACTTGGCCTTATCTTATGCAGCTATGAACTGAAATAAATCCCTCTAGAACCCCCTGACAGCGGGGGATTCAGCGGACTCAACTTCAGCTCTACTTTCGTCTTTCGTTGACTGCTTTCTTCTCATTGGCCCAGGGCCAAGGGTGAGTAACTTCGATGGCAAACGACTCCCAAACTCGTCTTCAGCCCCGAGATCGTGTTCGCCCCGAATCGTCTGAGTCTGACCCCGCCTTTTGCGGAGACGGCTCAGCCCAAAACCGCCTCAGCGGTGAGCTTGCCAATATGCGATCGCTCACGCCAGCGGAGCAGGCCTATCGCGATGGCTATGCCAACGGTCGCAGCCATGAGACCTACAACCAGTCTTATCTGCGCCAACGCGATCGCGACCAAGCCCGTGCCAATGCCAACATGGCTGCCTCCGGTGGCTGGCTATTGGGCATCTCCATGGCCGCCATCATTGGTCTTGTGGGGGCAACTGCCTACGGCCTCTACTTCAATCTTGTGGACAATGGTGAGCCGGTTGCGTCAGTGGTGGCTTCCCCATCGGAAGCCAAACCCGTAGAGCCAGCTTCACGGGTGGAGAAGCAGACGCTAATTGAGCGAACGGTGGAAAAGCTGGTGTCGCCTCCAGAGATTAAGGTCAACGTTCAATCTCCCCCAGCGGTGACTGAATCAGTGGCTCCAGCTCCAGTCGTGCCAGCCCCTCAGGCCTCAGCTCCTGAGGGTTCCACGCCTCCTAAGGGTTCCACGCCCGAAGCTGCATCGGTTCCAGCATCTCCTTCGGTTCCGGAGCAGATGCCTAGCGCCAATCAAGCGAATCCGGCTGAACCTCAAGGCATCGAGTCCGAAAGGAATGGGGCGATCACCAACCCCATCGATTAGTCTCCCGGCGGGTTCATTTTCCCACTGGCCCGTGGCTTGATTTTTAACGCTTGACCGAGCCATGACTTCATCGCAGTCGAGCCTTTAGCGGACGCAGCACTCGCGAATTTGGCATTCGTTGACTGCCTGCCATCGCTGCTAAAGCCTCGCCAAAGGAACTTCAGCTCGGTCCGGGTCTCCATAAATCTGGTTTTCAATTCGTTATTTCAATCCGTTTATTTCTGCTTCCCCAGCCGCTTCTCCTCAGTGACAGGCGGCTGGGGAATCGTTTTGTCTGGTGACAGGCTCATAATGCCTGTAGAGCATTTACGATTCCCATGACGGCTTGCTTTACCCCTGGCAGGCAATGACGGTCCGAAGGAAGCACGGTGGTACGTGAAGTCCGACAGGTTTGGCTATCGTTCTGCAACGCGATCGCCCCCGCTAACCAACCGACCGATAGAATTGGACCTGTCACGGGGGCGACGCAAGCGCTGACCATCGGTTTAGCCA
>CALLPZ010000393.1 GCA_938015405.1 uncultured Pseudanabaenaceae cyanobacterium | reverse complement strand
TCATGCAGCAATTTGGTCCCCACCCGACTTTGCATTGTGACCATGGAGATTGGTGGGACCAGGCTTATTTGCGGCGCTTGCGGGCTGGGCTCAAGCTCGGGATTGAGCGGCGGAGCGCGATTTGTCGGGACTGGCTATTGCAGGAGCCCTGGGATCTGTTCCTCACTATTTTTAGCGAGACCCATTCTGCCAGCCATGACTTTTGGTTTGCGAGTCAACCCGATCATCCCCTATACAACTATGTTGACTCCAACACTTTCCCAGTGGACCCTTTGCTAGAGGTTTTTCAGCAGACGGATCGAGCGATTGGGGAGATTGTGGCTGCTGCTCCAGATGATGCCAATCTCGTTGTGTTTTCGGTGCATGGCAGCGGCCACAATACGACCGATGTACCGTCGATGTTCTTTCTGGGAGAGTTTCTCTATCGCTGGTGTTTTGGAGCGGCCAAGATTGCCTGGGCGAAGCCAGGTGAGCCACTGTCGCAACCCTGGCAGTTTCCCAGGCGGAAGACTTGGACAGGCGAGGTGTGGCAGTTGAAGCATGACCCCAATCCTTTGCGAGGAATGCTGCGGCGATCGCTCCCCAGTCGTCTCCATGCCAAGCTTGATCAATATCTTGGCAAAGTTGCTGAGCAGGATTTGGCTTCTCCGGATGAGTTGCGTCAGCAAGGAGATGAGTTCTTCTGGCAGCCCGTGAGTTGGTATCGCCCCTTCTGGCCGGAGATGAAAGCTTTTGCCCTGCCGAGCTTTTCTGAGGGCTACATTCGTCTGAACCTCCAGGGACGCGAGCCGGCAGGCCTGGTCACGGCTGAGGACTATGATGCGGTCTGTGAGGAAATTACAGCGGAACTGAAGGCCTTGGTCAATCCTCGCAATGGTTTGCCTGTCGTGAAGCGAGTCATTCGGACGCGGCAGAAGGCATTGGACCTGGACCCGCGTTTGCCCAGTGCGGATTTGGTGGTGGAGTGGGCTGATCCTCCGGCTGATGTGGTGGAAAGCGATCGCGTCGGTCGTATTGGTCCGGTGCCCTATCGCCGGACCGGTAGCCACCGAGCTAGGGGCTTTATGGTCGTCAAGGGTCCGGGAATTGAGCCAGGTGGTGCGTTGCCAGATGGACAAATAGTTGATGTTCCTGCAACTATTTTGAGCTTGATGGGTATGGCTATCCCTGACTATTTCCAGGGGCGATCGCTGGTTGGGCAGAACGGCTTGGCAAGGCGCTGAGCCTAGGTCTGTTTTTGCGATGCCTGCTGGATCGTCAGGGCTAAACTGATGCTCCCCACTAGTAAATGAAAGAGATTTTCACCGGAGTCCAGTAGGAGTCCCCAGGGATGATGAACGGCGAGTCCCAATAGGCCGAATAGCAAGTAAAACAGGCTAAAACTCCAGCCCAGTGCGATGGCTTGACCCCGTTTGAGCCCCAGCCAGATGAGCATTGCCCAGCCCACGTGAATCCAGCCATGGAGGAGGTCTGGGCGAATGGCTCTGCTCCAGGGGCTGGAGAGTGAGATGGAGAAGGTGAGGAACAGGATGACCATTGAGCCCTGCATCAACAACAGACTGCCGATTAGGCGGAGAAATTGCTGGAGTTGTTTCATGACGAGGGGCTGGGTCGCATGGGCTTAAGCTTGGGGGGCTTTCCTCCAGCGTAAGGCTTGGCGTATGAGCTGTAGGCCGACGATCGCCCAAGCCCCCAATAGAGTGAGCCAAAGAATGCTGCCGGGTTGGGACCAGTCCATGGCTCCGACGATCTGGTTGAGTCTGAGAATGCCGAAGCAGGGGAGAGCGCCTAACAGCAGTTCTGCGACTCCGAGGACCCATAGCTCCATGGCAGTTGCTGAGCGAGAGAGTAACCCATTGCCCAAGGCGGTGGCGAGAAAAATGGCGCTGTAGAGGCTGGCATGGAACGGGGTGATGGGCCAAGGCCAGAAGGCCGTGGACAGCTCAGGGGCAATCAGCAGGGCGAGACCATAGAGACCTAAGCAAACCGCTTTTGCCGTTAGGAGCTTTTGGTAGCGGGAGGGGAGCTGAACGGCCGGGGCAGCGGGGCGATCGCGATAGATGAAGGTCACGAATGCGGCACTGAAAGGAACAACGGTATAAACCAAGAACCAAGCTTTCACCAAGCGTCGCTGCCAGTTGAAAAGTCCGAGATGGGCTAATGAAACGGAGAGTAAGACGGCACTGAAGATCAAAATCATGGGCTGCACCAGTCGAGCCGTGCTCCAACGGCGCACTAGGATCTGGAAGCCAACGGTTGCAAATGCTGCCCAGTAGATTCCGCCTAGGAAGACGGCATTATAGGGCCGCAATGCCCAGGGCCAGCGCAGTCCCTCCCATCGTGGGAAATGGTAGAGCTGTAATGCTGCGATTAGGAGAATCAAGGCTTCAAGCACCGTGAGTAATGTCAGCGGCCAGGGCAAGGCAAAGTTCTGCGGTGATTGGCTTTCGGCATATCGCTGGGTCTGATGACTCATTCGATGACACCTCCCAGGGTGACCAGGGTTTCTTGCTGACCTGGTGTTAAGCCAGTTGTCCCAGTCAGGTCCATGCCTTCATAGGGGCGGGTGGGGCGAAACTGCTGGAGTAAGCGGCCGGTCTCGATCTCCCATTGCTGAATCGTTGTGTCTTGGCTGCCACTACAAATGCTCTTGCCATCTGGGCTAAAGCCAACGGACCATACCCAACCTTGGTGACCTGAATACCGCAAAATGCAGTCCTGGGTTTCGACCTTCCAGAGGCGGACTAGGTTGTCATCGCTACCGCTGGCGATGAGTGAACCATCGGGACTAAATTGTGCAGACAATATTAGCTTGGTCTTGCTGGGCAGGGTGGCTAATGCTTGATGGGTGGCACTGTCCCACAGGCGCAGGGTGCCGTCGCTGCCGCTGCTGACGAGGGTTTTTCCATCAGGGCTCCAAGCCACGGAGAAGACCCAGCCTTGGTGGCCTGTGAGTGTTGCAAGGCATTCTCCGGTTGGGATGGACCAGAGGCGCAGGGTGCCGTCGCTGCTACTGCTGGCGAGTTGTTGATTGTCAGGGCTGAAGGCGATAGACCAGATGCGACTGCTGTGGCCTTTGAGGGAGAATTGGAATGTCTGGGCTTTGAGATCCCAAATGCGAATAACATTGCTGCCACCTCCGAAGGCTAGCCACTGGCCATCTTGGCTAAAGGCCGTGGTCCAGATGCGGCCTTGTTTGCCTGGCAAGGTTGCTTGTAGCTTGCCCTGTTCTAAATCCCAAAGATTGACGATTTCATCTTCGCCGCTGCTGGCGCAGAGTTTGCCATCAGGGCTGATGGCGATCGCCCAGACTGGCTGACGATGCCCTTGCAAGCGTTGCTTCAGCTCGCCCGTTTCTAAATCCCACTGGCGAATCGCGGTATCTTCGTGGGCGCTCAGTAATGTGGTGCCCTGGGGGGAAATGGCGATCGCCTGTACCCAGTTGGTGTAGCCCTTGAGGGTTCGCAGGCTGACCCGGCGTTCCATATCCCAAAAATGCAGGCTTTGATCTTTGCTGCCGCTGACGAGACGATGGCCTCCCGGGTTGAAAGCCAATCCCCAAACCCGGCTTTGATGACCTTTGAGGACTTGGTTGCTGCTCTGAAGTTGTGCCTGCATTATTTCGTTGGGGCCAGATTTGAGCAACGCTTGAAGAATCAGACCGGTTTGCCAGAGATAAATGCAGCCGTCATCGTGACCGCTGGCGAGGCATTGACCTTGGCTATCGAAGCGTAAGGACCAAATCCAGCGACTCTGAGTTTTTAACCTGGCAAAGGGAGCCAGAGAGACATCTGTGGGAGACTGCTGTGCTTGGAAAGAGGCGGGTAAGAGCCACAGCCGAATCACGCCATCCTGACTGCCGCTGGCAATAATTGTGGCGCCTGAGTGGTCTAGGCGGTGAACTGCGATGGACCAAATGCCTCGCTCATGTCCGGAGAGAACGGCTAAACAATCCCCTTCGATGGACCAGAGCCGCAGGGTTTTATC
>CALLPZ010000392.1 GCA_938015405.1 uncultured Pseudanabaenaceae cyanobacterium | reverse complement strand
TATGGTGGTAATGGGCGCGGCGCTACTGTTTGGCGCGGCCACAGATACTGCCAAACTTGAAACTCCTAGAGAAATTGAGCCCGAGCGCATTTCCATTTTGGTTGAGGCGAAGTAGCGCGGTTGGATGGTGCCCCCTAATGAGCATGACGCCCATGGTCAGTTCTCTGTGCAGCAAACCAATCGTGAACGGCTCGGGTCAGCGGCGCTGACTGTGCGGTATAGCGAATCTCGCCGCCGTCGGGCAGCGCCCGGTACTGCACGGCAACCTGCCCATGGCCCACCGACAAAGCCTTTAGCCCTGGCATTTCTTGGCCGTGAATCGCCGCAGGAGCAGAGAAGTCTCCGGCTTGAAACTTGGCCGCCTCTTCTTGCAGGTGCATCTGAATCAGATCAATCTGCGTTTTGTTGGCCGGGTCTTTGGCGGTTACGGTTTGCAGTCCGCCATCGCTCAGCGGCTCGAAGCGATGCAGGGTTTGCTCCAGGTCAAACGGCATCACTGCTGTACCTTTAACGGCCACTTCGACCTGGCGCTGGGCCGTGTGGTGGCTGCGTAGGAGTAAGAGGCTGATGAGGGCGATCGCCCCAACAGCTGCTCCAACCACTGCTATCCCTGACAACCCAACCTGCCTCGATTTAGCAACTTTCACGAATAGCCTCCAATAAAATATCTAGGGATTCACAAACCCGATCTCGCTGCGCCTTTGGAATCGCAGACATTACCCGATCAAACTTTTTGCGCCGAGCCGCTGCCAGTTCATCCGCTGCCTGCTGCCCCGCTGACGTCAGCAAAATCTGAACCACCCGCCGATCCGACTCATGACGACTGCGGACAATCCAGTCGCGTTTCTCCAAAATTCTGACCAATCGGCTAACACTACTTTTCTCCAGTCCGAGCCGTTGAACCAG
This sequence comes from uncultured Pseudanabaenaceae cyanobacterium, assembly GCA_938015405.1. Taxonomy (GTDB): domain Bacteria; phylum Cyanobacteriota; class Cyanobacteriia; order PCC-9006; family JAAUQQ01; genus JAAUQQ01. The sequence goes on along the minus strand of CALLPZ010000392.1, from coordinate 2,018 downwards.
CTCACTCTGGGACAAAGGCTCCTCAATCGAGAGCTCCATCAGCGCATGGGCTTCGGTCACGGCCACTGGCTGACCGCAGGGCGTTTGCTCCAGGCGATGCAGCCCAAAGGCTCGAATTAAACCGATGAGTTGTCCTTGGAGATCAAGCGAGGCTTCATGCTTCATTTAGTTCAGCCTTACAACAGTTCGATTGTACAACTATTTAAATCAAGATGTCCTGCTCAACTGGAGAAGCGTATTATTTTCACCTTGGTTTCATTTTGCTTCTCTAAATTAAAGCCATTGACCATTAGAGCCTTGGTCCAGGTCTTTCCATGTCGCCAATTAATTCAAACCCAGAGCAAACAGCGTTCATTCCGGCTAGCGAGTCACTGCACAGCGATGCGTCTCAGACCACAATTCATCAAAATGAAGAGCGCGCCGATGAGGTTGCGGTCAGTGCTGCTATCGCGAAGGCAGAGAATTTCGACCGAGAGGCACGAGAAGAGCAGTCTGCGGTAGCCACTCAATCTGGCTTTAGACCATTACGGAGCATCGTTGCTCTGGGCATTTTTGCACTGCTCTCTGGGAGCATTTGGCTGATCACCATGCACATGAGCATGGGTGGCATGGACCATAGCTCGATGGGGCATGGAGAGATGGCCGAGGGGGAAATGGCTGGAATGGATCATGGCTCAGGTGCCATGGACCATGGCAGCATGTCCCACGATGAAATGATGGCTGTGGATGGCGCTTTCAATGCTGTGCCTGTGCAGGTGGAGGAAGTTCGCCCTCAGCTGGTACAGGAAACCGTGCAATATACCGGCGCAGTCTATCCCTATTCCGAAGTGACGGTCTACCCCCGCATTGCCGGACAGCTAGGAGACTACAACATTTATCCCGGCGATCGCGTTCAAAAGGGCCAAGTCCTTGCCCACCTCAATGCCTCCGAGCGGCTGACCCAACTGGCTGAAGCCCAGGCCGAAACCGATGTGATGCGCACGGTGCTGGTAGCCAATGAAATGCAGTTGCAGGAGCAAGAAAAGGAGATTGACCGTCTCAAAGCCGACTTGGACTACATGCAGCTCAAAGCCCAGCGGTTCAAAGATTTAGCCGAAGGTGGGGCGGTTTCCCAAAATGACTATGACGTGGTGGCATCCCAGGTCTCAGCTCAGGAATCGGCGATCTCTGGAGCCAGAGTCAAGCTGGTGCGGATGGAGGCGGAGCTAGGCCGCGATCGCGCTATGGTCACCCAGTCCCAGGCCAAGGCAGGCACCGCCGCTGTTCTTGAAAGCTACAGCGACATCACCGCGCCCATCAGTGGCATCGTCCAAGCCCGCATGGCGGACCCCGGCGTCGTTGTACAGCCCAACATGGGGATTCTCAAAATTGGCGACTACAGCCAGGTGCGACTGCGAGCTAGCTTGGCCCAGGCCGATGCAGTGGGTATTGGTAAGGGAACCCAAGTGAAAGCGACCCTTCCAGGCACGGACCTACCCCCAATTACGGGCGAGATCACAAGCATTTTCCCCGATGCAGACCCCCAAACCCGCACGGTGATGGTTGAAGCGGTGGTCAGTAATCCTGACGACCAGTTGCTTTCGGGGCAATTCTTGGAGATGCAAATTATTAAGGCCAGTAAACCTGCTTCGCTGTCAGTTCCCCAAATTGCGCTGCATCAGTTTCAAGGGCAACCGGCGGTTTGGGTGGTTCAGGGCAGCGGTGAAGATGCAGCAGCGGAGCGGCGGATCGTGAAGCGCGGGGTGGTCAGTGGCGATCGCGTCGAAATTAGCAGCGGCTTGCAGGCGGGAGATCGAGTGGTCACCCGTGGCTTCTCTCGCTTGCTAGAAGGCGCTTCAGTGGCCGTCGTTAGTGGAGCCGGTGAGCCTGTGGCCTCGTTACTCGCTCCAGCTCAAACGGGCAACGTTGAGATTAAACTGCTCAGTCCCAAGGCGGGAACCGGGACAAAGGCTGGGGCTGCGGAGTTGATTTTGCAGGTGAGCGATCGCGAAACCCAGGAGCCAATTGCGCTTGAGGCG
>CALLPZ010000391.1 GCA_938015405.1 uncultured Pseudanabaenaceae cyanobacterium | reverse complement strand
TAAGGCTTCGTCATAGCGTTCTAGATTGCTCAAGGCAACGCCTTGGTTATACCAAGCTTCTTCGTACGCAGGATCAAGCTTGACTGCTTCGTCGTAACTGGCGATCGCCGCCTCATATTGCTCCGTTGCATCGAGGGAAATGCCCCGATTATTGAAGGCTAGGGCGTAATCGGGTTTGGCTGCGATGGCTTGGTTATAGCTGGCGATCGCCGCTTCGTAGTTGCCTAGGGCTGCCAGTGCATTACCGCGATTATTCCAGCTCAGAAAATTGTTGGGGTCTATGGCTAGGGCTTCGTCGTAGGCTGCGATCGCTGCCTCCTGCTGATCCAAGGCATCGTAGGCCACGCCCTTGTTGTACCAAAGGTCGCTGTAATTGGAGACCAGCTCTAGCCCTTCGTCATAGAACTCAATCGACTTTGCAAATTCCCCTGCATCTTGGGCGGCGTTGCCTTGGTTCTTCAGCGCCAGTGCTTCAGCTTGTTCGGGGGTGAGGGTTTCGCCTTCTATGGGTCGCCAGTATGAGCCGTGCGGGGTCGTGCCGGGGGAGGCTGGATTGCAAGCTTGCATCGCTAGCACTGCGAACGTGGCGATCGCGAATCGCTTGAGAAAAGCTTGCATCACTCTCCAAGAAAGGACTAACGGTTCGTTGTAGATGGCACGGAGCTGAGCATTTCTGTAGAGGCATGAGGTGATGTGGCCAAGGCAAATACCCTATCGCCCACCGCCAATCAAGTACAGCAGTGCCATGCGCACCGCTACACCATTGGTAACCTGCTGGGGAATCAAGCTCAGCTCCGGGTCATCCATTAGATCAGAACTTAGCTCAACCCCCCGATTCACTGGGCCTGGGTGAAGAACCTTCACATCTGGATTACACAACTTCAACCGCTCCCGCGTAATCCCAAAGCGCTGGTGATACTCCCGCAAACTCGGCAGCATGTGGTCAGTCATCCGCTCATGCTGGAGCCGCAGGGTCATGACAAAATCGGCATTTTCGATAGCAGGCTCTAGTTGCCAATGCATTTGCAAGTTGCGAGGGATATCGCGATTCGCAGTGCCGTCTAGGGGCTGGGTGAATTGTGCAAAGCCCTTGGGCAATAGCGTCGGAGGGCCTGCCAAATGCACCTCGGCCCCCGCAGCGGTGAGGCTCCAAATATTGGAGCGTGCCACCCGAGAATGGAGGATGTCACCCACGATCGCAATTTTCTTCCCCTTTAAGAGGTCAACCCGAGGATTTTTCTCATCTAGCAAGCAGCAGATTGTATAGAGATCTAGCAACGCCTGGGAGGGATGAGCATGTTGACCATCTCCGGCATTGAGCACCCGCACATTGGTTCCCAGGCGTTCCATTTCATGGGCGATCGCCTGGGGCACCCCGGACTGCTTGTGACGGATCACCATAATGTCCGTGCCCATGGCCAAATAGGTCTTAGCCGTATCCAAAATCGTCTCGCCCTTGCTCAGGGAGGAAGAGCCCGGTGCAAAGTTGAGGGTATCTGCGGAGAGGCGCTTCGCCGCCAGTTCAAAACTACTGCGGGTGCGAGTGGAGGGTTCAAAAAATAAATTGGTCACCACCTGGCCCTGGAGCGTCGGCACCTTTTTATTACGGCGGGACAACACTTCAGTAAAGCTAGCGGCGGTCGTCAAAACCGTGTCGTACTCGCTCGGGCTAAAGTCACACAGCGAGATCACGTGACGGCGGGTCCAGGGAGAAGCAGGAGTCATGGGGCGTCGAGCAGAACGGTATCGGACAAGAACAGGATCAAGACGGCAGCGGAAGGCTTGCGGGAGTCAGCCTTAGGAGCCAACTCTGACTGGATAGGGCTATAAAACAGCCCTGGGGTGGACAGAAAATTTTGTGGACCGCAGATTTTGCACGGAAGGGGACAATTCAGGGCTGAATGAAATAGAACAGCTGAAGAAGCGAGAACAGCATTGCAACAGCCCCTCAGCATTCCTGGGTGGCTTGGCTAACGGAGAACCGCTTCACCGCATTCGCCATCCCACTGTCTTCGCCAACCCTATTCGTCAACCAGTAGTATCCCACGATGACCTCCACCCTCAAGCCATGGCTCGGTTTTGGACTGCTGTTGACAGCCTTAGGTCTAGGCGGCTGTGCCATTGCCCAAGCCCAACGCCCTGCCCCTCAGGCCCCAGCTCCAAGCAAGGTCCAAGGCGAGGCCCCAAAGATAGCCCTAGCCAATGCAGCCTCCCAGCGTGAAGCCGAAGCCCTCTTCTCCCAAGCCCCCCTAGGACGCCCCAACCGCCCCATCTCAGCCGCCAACATCACCACCGTCAAAGTCTTCAACCTGGACAGCCAGTGCAATAACTTTGAAGGCGAAATCGTCAAACTAGATGAAGATGGCTCCCTCGAAGAAGCTGTTGGCCTCGCGATCGCCAACAGCAACAACCCAGACTTCTCCATCGCCAGCTACCGCATCGGCGAAGGACGCTTCACCCAAGAAGTCGTCGTAGACCTCCGCCTCGCCTCCGACTCCAAACGAGTCTTCAACTCCCTATCCATCTGCGAAAGCCAAGCCCTATTCGGCTCCATCCGCCGCACCCTCGT
>CALLPZ010000390.1 GCA_938015405.1 uncultured Pseudanabaenaceae cyanobacterium | reverse complement strand
GGCTTCTTCGGGGCGATTGAGTTGCATCAGCACCCGCCCGAGGCTGCTCAGGTTGGTGCCTTGCAGCAGGGGATTGCCGCGCTGGCCTAAGTCCGCCAGGGACTGACGGTAGGCTTGGGCTGCCTGATTGTAATCCTGCTTCTGGGCAAAAATATCTCCCAGCAGATTGAGGCTGACGGCCCGAGCCACAGTGAGGCGAGCTTCGGTTTCAGCGTCATCCACGTCGGTTCGCTGGACGGCGAGGGCTCGCTGGGTCAGCTTCAGGGCATCGTCCCACTGGGATTGTTCCTTGGCTATCGCGGCCAAGGCATTGAGTAGGCGACCCTGGGCGATGGGCTTGGTGGTGCTGTCTTCTGAGGGCTCGACGAGATCTAGAGCCTTTTGGTAGGTCTCGCGAGCGGGTTCCCACTGCTGCTGGCGGCGATAGATGTCTCCAATGCTGGTGAGGATGCGGGCCTGGCTAAGGCTGTCGTTGCCCGCAGTAGCGATCGCAAGTACCGCTTCATACTGCTCCAGGGCTTTGTCCGTTTGATTCAGTTCTTCGTAGAGACTGGCCATGCGGTTGCGCAGTCGTCCTTCCAGAATGGGTTGGTTGGCCCGCTGGATGATGGCGAGGGCTTTTTCGTAGGTGGAAACGGCCTTACTAGAGCTACCCGCATTGGCATAGAGATTGGCAAGCCGGTCTAGGAGTAGCAGCTTGGCTTCGTCATCGGGGGTGGATTCGACGATTTTGAGAGCTTCTTCAACGGCCACGATGGCTTGGGGTAAGGCCCCCACTGCATCGTAGATGTTGCTGAGGCGATCCAGGATGGCCACGATTTGGCTGGGACGCTGGAGCTCGATTTCAATTTGGAGGGAGTCTTCCAGGGCGCCGACGGCTTCGTCGAAACGGTCCACTTGGAGATAGAGATTGCCCAGGTTGCGTAGGGTAATGGCCTCATTGCCCCGAGCCTTCAACTGGCGCGAGAGGCCGAGGGAGCGCTCCATAAATCCCAGCGCTTCGGGGATGCGATCCGCAGCGGCGTAGAGCGTTCCGAGGTTATTCAGGGTTTTGGCCTCGCCCTGTTTGGCCTCGGCATCGCTGTTGTTGAGCCCTTGGTAGAGGTTGAGGGCGGTTTGGTAAGCCTGACTGGCCTCATCGAAGCGATCGCGGCGGTCATGGACTAGACCAATCAGGTTATAGGTTTCCGCCTGGTTGGCGGGGTTACGCTGTTGTCTCTCCAGCAGAGATTTGAGGGTCACCAATGCCGCATCAAATTCGCCATTGGCATATTGGTTCTCGGCGGTTTGGAGCAGTGCTCCCTCGCTCGCGTTATTGGTCCGGGGAGGTAGCGGCCGAGGCGCAGGGGCCTGGGGGGCTGCTTGGGGAGGAGCCGTTGTCGGACTGGGCTGAGCTTCCCGACTCGGAGCCGTTGCATCTTCTACTGCTTCTAATGTCTCTAGGGGAGCGGGCTTCACTTCAGGAGAAGGCACGCCCGGTGCTGTGGGTTGGAGGTCCTGGGATGCAGGGGAGGGCAATGCAATGTCTTCTGGGCTGCTGGGACTCTCTTGGCCTAGGGCTGGCACAGCCGTCAGCGGCGAAAGCAGGAGCAGGGTCAGTAGAGTAGACACCGGAGAGCGCAGAGCCATAAAAGCATCCTAAAAGGTCTTGATATAAGGGGGCGCGGAAAAATCACCCCAATTCTAGTCGTCTACTGGAGGAATTTCGTTCCAGTTGCGCAAGGATTCCTAAGGGGAGTGGGGCTTAGCTAAGGATAAGCACCCGTCATATAGACTCTTCCTCCGGTATCAATTCAGCACCATCAGGACAGCCCAGGCATTCCAGCAGTGAGACATACCGGAATGCTGCTGAATAAAGGCCGTGGATTGGACCTAGAGCGAGACCCAGCGACCCGTTTCATTCGACTGGTGAGTTAAATCCATCAGTCGTTGGGAGGCTAAACCTTCTGCGATGCTGGGGCTGAGGGGGCGGCCCAACTCAATGCCTGTGACCCAGTTGTCCACTACGCGCATAAAGGGAGCGAGACGACCATCCATGTAGTTCTGCTCAAAGTCAAAGCGCTTGGGGATGGGCATGTCTGACAATGCCTCACCCGCTAGGCCCCCCTTGAGCTGGAAGCCGTGGACATAGTCCTTTTGGTTGGCACTGCCCAAGACGAGGGTGCCGCGATCGCCATAGACTTCCAGCCAATGTCCTCGGCCATTGCGGCTAACGGAGCTGAGGGCAAGCTGCACGGGCGTTCCATCCATCAGCTCCAAGGTGATCAAACAGGAGTCATCGGCATCCACCGGACGAGTCTCACCACTTTCCGGCTCTATCCGTTCTGTAATCGCGGTTGTGAGCTTGGCCGAGAGTTGCTTCACCGGCCCCAGCAGCCAAGGAATATAGTCAAAACTGTGGGAACCTAATGCGCCTAAGGCTCCGCCCCCTTGAGATTTTTGGGCATACCAGTTCCAAGGCCGAGTCTTGTCTGCACGGCTCTGCATAATCCAGTCAATCTTGACCAGATAGGGCTTACCCACGTAGCCCTCGGTGAGCAGCTGGTGCAGGTACTGCCAGGCGGGCACGAAACGATATTCAAAATCCATGGCCGTGACCAGCCCGTTCTTCTCGGCTAGGTCTGCCAGGGACTGGGCCTCTTGGGCATTGAGCGTTGTGGGCTTCTCCATTAGCAAATGCTTGCCCGCATTAAGCACATCCGTTGCCATGGGGTAATGGAGGAATGGCGGCGTGGCGATGCTCACGGCATCCACCCCAGGCAGGGCGAGGACATCCGCGAGGCGGGAGCAGGCGTTGGGGATATTTTGCTCAGTGGCGATCGCCTGGGCCTTGGCGATATCTCGGTGGTAAACGGCTACGACCTCGGTTTTAGCATGTTCCTTAAAACCAGGGATGTGAACCTTTTGGCCAAAGCCAGTGCCAACGACGGCCACGCCGAGCGGTTTTGTCGCAGAAAAGCCCATATCGAATCATCTGTTAACTGCAGGGGGCAATGGCTATTGTTCACCTATTTCCCCTCCAAAGCCTAGGACATTACGCGGCCCTGGCGCGAAATCTGGTCTAGATCCCCAAAGCGGGCCGAAATACAAAAAGCCCCTGGGTTAGAGCCTGCTAACCCAGGGGCTTGATTCCAGTCCTTCCTTGACAGGCCTGGGGTCTTAACTAGTCGATGGAAATAGAAGTGGGGCCGCCGCCGTTTCCGCCCCCCTTTCCATCGTTATTGTTGCTGTCTACCTCAGCGCCTTGCTTTTCAAGCCAGGTTTTGACTGGGTCTTGATCCAAGTTGAGGCGTAGCAGTCCTGAGGCTAAACCACCCATGAATGCTACCGGGCTTTGCATTAGCTCTTTAAATAGGGGGGATAGCTCATCCAAAAACATCGTGGTCTCACTCCTAGGGCAAATCTTCCATGGCTATCCTAACGCGGGGCAGAGTTGCTGGGAGGGATGATGGGCGTAGGAGATGGAGGAGAGGCCGGAACTGGCGATCGCAGATTAGGGGTTGTCCAACCTACGTCCAAAATGGTGACTGGGAGGATGCCAAAATACTGACTGTTCTGCTACCCATCCCCATTCTTACCTGTGAACAAGACAAATTTGACGATTACGGTGGAGTCCAACCCCGATCAAGCTCGCTTAGAGAGCCTGGGTGTTTTTAGTTGGCCCACCTGGAGCAAGGAAGCTTCGGAATTTCCCTGGTCCTATGACGCCCAGGAAACTTGCTATTTCTTAGAAGGTGACGTGGTGGTAACGCCGGAGGGTGGGGAGCCTGTGAAGATGGGGAAAGGGGACTTGGTCATCTTTCCGGCGGGGATGAGTTGCACCTGGGAAATACTGGCCGATGTGAATAAGCACTACCAGTTTTCCTAGCCTTGTTTAAGGCCTTGTCTTGCTCGTTCTGACATGCAAAAAGCCCAGATTGAACATTGTTCAACCTGGGCTTTCTAAGTACGGAGAAGGGGGGATTCGAACCCCCGATGAAGTTTACACCCCATAACTCCTTAGCAGGGAGCCGCTTTCAACCGCTCAGCCACTTCTCCATGAGCTACGACATTGTAGCAAACAAATCTACGCCTACAACCATTCATTGGAAAGACTTTTGTTACAGCGGCTAGGACCCTTCTATATCAGGCTTTTTGCCGTTGATCGAGCCCATCTGCTGGGCAAGGTTGATGCGGGGAAGGCGATGCTTAAAGCCACATAGAATCTCCCAGGAGATGGTGTCCAGCAGGCTTGCCCAGTCATCGGCGCTGATGCTGTTGGTCTGCTGGGAGCCGCTGGATTGGCCCAGGAGGGTGACGATCGCCCCTGGTTCAATCTCACCCACCTCAGAGACATCCACCATAATTTGGTCCATGGTGATGGAGCCCAACTGACGCAGGCGTTGCCCTCGGTAGAGAACCGTTAGTCGATTGGATAGATTACGAGGCACACCATCGGCGTAGCCAATGCCTACCACTGCGACGGTCATGTTTTGGGGGGCGATGAAGCGATGGCCATAGCTAATGCCGCTGCCCGCTGCGACGGGTTTGACCTGGGTCACTCTGGCCCGGACTTGGAGAGCAGGGCGGAGTTCTGCTTGGCCCTTGAGGTGGGGCTCGGGGTAAAGGCCATAGAGGGCAAGGCCAGCACGCACCATGTTGTATTGCAGGCTGGGGTCGTTGAGGAGGGTGGCGGCGGAGTTGCCGAGGTGTAGGCGGGGGGGAGTGAAGCCTTGGGCCTTGAGGTTGGCGATCGCGGCGTCATAATTCTGCTGCTGTTGCCGCATGACCTTGGGGTCGGGATCATCGGCGGTGGCCAGGTGGGAGTAGATGCTGGCGATTTTAAGACGGGGCAGGGCTTGAATTTGAGTCTGAACCTGGGCGACAAACGCGGTGGCTTCTTGCCAGGGAATGCCCAGGCGACCCATGCCTGTTTCGAGAATGATGTGAATGGGTAACGGTGCCGCCTCTAAAGTTTGCCAAGCCTCTCCTGACAGGGCTTCCACAAACATTTTGAGTTGCTGGGCGCTGCTGAGGGTGGGCTGGATGTGCCACTGCGCGATCGCCGAGACCTCTGCTGCTGACTGGGCTGCCCCCAAAAGCAGGATCGGCGCGGTGATTCCAGCCTGGCGCAGTTCGATGCCTTCCATCACTGTGGCAACACCAAGCCATGAGGCACCAGCGGCTAGGACTGCTTGGGCCACAGTCACAGCACCATGACCATAGGCATCGGCTTTGACCACGGCCATAAGGTCGGTGCCGGGTTGGAGCAGATGGAGGAGCTGGCGGACGTTGTGGGCGATCGCGTCCAAGTCTACTTCTACCCAAGCCCGCTCTTGTTGAAGCAGTGCTCCATCGTCCTGCATTGAATATCTATCCTGCACTGTCTGGGGCTCTTGTCATGGCCCAGTTTAAGTCTCCGCTCCAGGGGCAGCAATGGTGGCTCTAGAATCGCTAGGCATGAACCTTTACAACAGCTTCTGCAACATCAGATTGCAGTCGTAACGTAACTCACAAGGGAGCCCAAATACCTGTGCTAGCATCGGCAGTAATTCAGTGACATTACTGGGATAGCTCTCCAATGCTCAAGCCTAGCGTCCTATGAATAGAGTTTTGGTTCTCAACGCCTCCTATGAACCGTTGAACATTGCCAGTTGGAAGCGCGCAGTTGTTCTGCTGATTAAAGAGAAGGCGGATCAGGTTGAAAATAGCAACGCCATGTTGCGCTTTGGCTTTCCGTTGCCATCCGTGATTCGCCTGCGCAATTACATTCAGATTCCCTATAAGGAAATTCCCCTGACCCGTCGCAATGTCCTTCACCGGGATAATCACACCTGTCAGTATTGCGGCCATACGGGAGAGAGTTTGACCCTCGACCATGTGATTCCGCGATCGCGGGGCGGCAAGGAAACTTGGGACAATATGATCACGGCTTGCTTGCGTTGCAATGTGAAAAAGGGCAATCGCACCCCCCGGGAAGCAGAAATGTCCTTAAGTTACCCACCCCGTCGTCCTTACAGCAGTTTGCACTTTGAGGTGGTGCGCCATCTCAACAGCGGCAATAACCAGGAATGGCGTAAGTACATGATTGGACTGGAGTAGGCCAGGACTGCTCCGAAACCGTCTGCATCATGTCGATGGTTCGATTCTCTATGGAGAAAACGTTCTTAGGATCGAAAAGGGAGGAGCTGGAATTCCAGCTCCTCCCTTAGTTTCTTGGGCCTCTAGGCCTGACGTGAGCCAGAGACTAGTCGGCGGTGGTCATGTTGAGGTGCTCAATGATTTGAGCGGAGGTGCGCTCTTGCTTGTAGAAGTTGCCGAGGCTGCGAGCAACATGCTCCATGCGGCGGCTATAGGTTTTGTCATCGCACATGGGCTGGGGCATCAGACCGCCAGGGTTCTTAGCGATTTCAGGAATGTCTAGTTTGGAGCTGGTGCTGGCACCCAAGTGCTCCATTATCTGCTCTTTGCGGGACTCTGCCATGGTTAAGCGTCCTTTAACTTAGAGTGAGGTTTCTTAAAGTATTGCCATTGTCTCTTACTGGGGGGCTCCTGGGCGATCGCTGCACAAGTTTGCAACACAAGCCGGTTATTTGGACCCTCCTGGGACCCCCATTGTCTGCTTTGACGATGGGAATCGTGGAGAGTGTGGCGATCCGGTATTAAATACTTACTCCAAGGGTGAGAAGACCGACCCTTGTAAATCGGGCTCCCTTTCTACAATAGGCACAAGCGTTCCTGGCGGACTGACTCTATGCAACCTAATAATCCTGAAAAGTTTACTGAGAAAGCCTTCGAAGCCATCCAGTCGGCGTCCAATGTTGCCCAACAAGCCAAGCAGCAACATTTGGAGAGTGAGCATCTTTTCCAGGCATTGCTAGAGCAGAATGGTCTGGCAACCAGTGTGTTCAATAAGCTAGAGGTGAATTTCCAGCGCCTAACGAACTACACCGATCAGTTCATCAAAAAGCAGCCCAAGGTTTCCGGTGGCAGTGGTGATCTGTATTTGGGTCGATCTTTTAGCAGTTTGTTAGACCACGCCGAGGAAGCCCGCAAGGCTTTTGGAGATGACTACATCTCTGTGGAGCATGAGCTACTCGCTTTCGCCAAGGATGGACGCTTTGGTAAGCAACTTTTCAAGACCTTCAACCTAACTGAAGAGGGTCTGCGAGAAACGATTGAGCAAATCAGGGGGAATCACAAAGTGACTGATCGCAATCCAGAAGTGAAGTACGAATCCCTAGAAAAGTATGGTCGGGATCTGACGGACTGGGCCAAGCAGGGCAAGCTGGACCCTGTGATTGGTCGCGATGATGAGATTCGCCGCACGATTCAGATTTTGTCTCGTCGCACCAAGAACAACCCGGTGCTGATTGGTGAGCCTGGTGTGGGCAAGACGGCGATCGCCGAGGGCCTAGCCCAGCGCATCATCAACGGCGATGTGCCCCAGTCCCTCAAGGACCGCACGCTGATCTCTCTGGACATGGGTGCCTTGATTGCTGGTGCTAAGTTCCGAGGGGAATTTGAAGAGCGCCTCAAGGCCGTACTCAAGGAAGTGACGGAATCCGAAGGCAAAATCATTCTCTTCATTGATGAGATTCATACCGTGGTGGGTGCCGGTGCGAGCCAGGGCTCCATGGATGCCAGCAACCTGCTGAAGCCGATGCTGGCGCGGGGCGAGCTGCGTTGCATTGGTGCAACGACCTTGGATGAGTACCGTAAGTATATTGAGAAGGATGCGGCTCTGGAACGACGCTTCCAGCAGGTTTTTGTTGATCAACCAACTGTGGAAGATACTATTTCGATTTTGCGCGGCCTGCGCGATCGCTACGAAGTCCACCACGGCGTCAAGATCTCTGATAATGCCCTAGTTGCATCAGCAGTGCTTTCGACGAGGTATATCAGCGATCGCTTCTTGCCCGATAAGGCGATCGACCTAATGGACGAAGCAGCGGCCCGTCTGAAGATGGAGATTACCTCCAAGCCCCAGGAGCTAGATGAAGTGGATCGCAAGATCCTTCAGCTGGAGATGGAGCGCCTGTCTCTGCAAAAGGAAACCGACACCATCTCCCTCGAACGCCTAGAGCGTTTGGAGCGGGAGATGGCCAACCTTAAGGAACAGCAGACCGGCCTCACCGCCCAGTGGGATTCTGAGAAGGACATCATCACTGAGCTGCAAGGTATTAAAGAGGAGATTGACCGAGTCAATATTGAAGTCCAGCAGGCTGAACGCAACTACGACCTCAACCGTGCGGCGGAACTCAAATACGGCACGCTCAATGCCCTCCAAGGTCAGCTGCAGGTGGCGGAGTCCAAACTCAGCAGCGCCCAAACCAGTGGCAATACGCTGCTGCGGGAAGAAGTGACGGAGTCGGACATAGCCGAGATTATTTCCAAATGGACCGGCATTCCCGTG
>CALLPZ010000389.1 GCA_938015405.1 uncultured Pseudanabaenaceae cyanobacterium | reverse complement strand
CCGATGGAGTTTACCTCGGGAGTTCTGCGGTTGCTGAGCGGTCGCCGGGGACAAATTCTGGGGTATGACGGCAAGGACAACTGGACGGGCTGGGATGAGGTCACGGCTTATCTGCCCCAGGCAGAAATGCAGGATCTCATTGTGGAACTGCGCTCCCTCACTCTAGGCGTGGGTTTCTTTGACTGGCAGCCCGATCATCTTCAGGAGGTTCCCGATAAATTAGCGGAGCGACTGCTGGCAAAGATGAGCTAAGACCGTTAGCCATGGCGACTTGAATTCCGTTTGGTGGCTAGTGACCATGTCTCAAAAGCCCCCTGTTGCGAGTTAAGCGACGGGGGGCTTTTGTTTCACTCGGCTCGGAGGGGCTTCGCTGCTGAAGTGTCTGTTTAGACAGACTCAGATTTTTCGAAGACCCGAGGTGAAAGCTGGGATGAGTGAATGTGGGAGCTAGACATATCGCATCTAGGGAGGTGAGGACTTGAGACGCCACTTGTTGCTCTAATGCCCAGCCATGCTTTTCTTCTTGATTCTGTAAGCGATAATACTTAAATTATTCTGTTAATACAGTTATTATTTGTACATATAATAATTTGAGTCTTGGTGCATTGCTCCGTTTTTGTCAGGTGCGCAACTTCGTAAGTGTCTTGAGTAGACAGTTCTAAGCGCGATCGCGGTAGCAATGTCCAATAAATCGAGCATTATCAAGCACTGCATTCAGTATGTGCAGACTGGTTTTACGTTTTTATATCCCAATGCCCCTCAGCGCTATGCAGATGTAGTTGGCGAGATCGGGCATAACGTTTTGGGCATGATTGCTCGAAGTGATGCGCCCTATCACGATCTAGACCACACCATTCAAGTGGTCTTGGTGGGCCAAGAAATATTGCAGGGAAAGCAGCGAGTTGAGGGGGGGATCACCCCCGAAGCCTGGCTCAATTTCATCGTTGCTTTGATTTGTCACGATGTGGGGTTTTGTCGCGGTGCTTGCCTTGAGGATCAGCTTTACCAGCGCCGCTACACCACGGGCTTGCCCCATCGCCGCATCACCCTCAATGCGGGGGCTACCGATGCTAGCCTCAGTGCCTTCCATGTGGATCGTGGCAAGCTATTTGTCACGGAGCAATTTCGACATCATCCTTGTTTAGATATTGCTCAGGTGAGTGATTGTATTGAACGCACTCGTTTTCCTACCTCGAAGCTGGCTGAAGTTCATCGAGAAGACAGTCTTGATCTCGCAGGTTTGGCTCGGGCAGCCGATCTCATTGGCCAACTGGCTGACCCTTGCTATTTAGCTAAGCTCAATGACTTATTTCAAGAGTTTCGGGAGACGGGGACTCATCGAGCTATGGGCTACTGTCAGTCCGAGGAGCTCCGCGCAAACTATCCACGTTTTTATTGGAATACAGTGTCGCAATACGTCTTCCACGGCGTGCGTTATTTAGAGTTGAGCCCCCAAGGGCAATCTATTTTGGCGAACCTCTATGGCAATGTCGCAACGGTGGAGGCAGAGCAGGCCAGCAGCCGAGCTGCTCAATCGAGCTTGCCTGCAAGGATCGATTGGGTGACTGCGCTGCGATCGCGAATAAGTTTGCCAATTATGGGAATTAGCTGACAATTTTACGTTCACCCGATATAAAGGAGGCGAGTTTTAATGGGGCATTTTAGCTCCGACTGTGACGGTGTCTTCTGCTAAGGAAACCAACGTGAAGTCTACAACCCCCCGCCGTGAGGATGGCTTCACCGCCGGCCTGCGCTTCTGGCTGATCTTTTTAATCATTTTGGTATTGCTGCGCTTTCCCCTTCCCTACGCCATTGTTTTTGGTGCGGTGGGTGGCATGGCCGGTGGCTTTGCAGTGGGCTGGTGGCAGGAGCTGAGCCTGCTGCCGGGACAAAATGGCTATTCCGATATGTTCGTAGCCATGGATGCTCAACGCCTGTTAGAGCTAGATGAGTCCGAGTCCGATACCTACGAGCGAGCGGAGCAAGTGTTGAAGCGTCGCTCCCAATATGTGTCAAACCGTCCCTATGACCGAGATAGTCGTAAGCAACTTGTGAATGGTTGGCTCTCTTGGCGTCGATCGTCTCGCCCCCGTGATGGGCGGGGTGATCGTCGTCGCTAAGTGTTATGGCGGATAAAATTGCTCCTTTGCCGTTTTCCCTAGGTCCTACTCATTTATTTTAGGGAGAGTATTAAACTTTGCTTCTTCTTTAAGGACTTGCTCGTAGACTTAATGGCTACCTCATTGTTCCAACCGTGATCTGCCTTACGATTAAACACATGAGAAGCTGCTTGTGAGCCCGGGATTCGTTCCGGGTTTTTTCTTGTCTAAAATTCTCTGAAGAAAATTTATACCTCCTAGGCAGACTTGTTTAGGAGGTTCTATTGCATCTTTGTAGGTTTACGTAGGTCGGGATAGGTGGCGGCCCAATCGTCTTCAGCTCTTAATCGATCAGGGCCATGGCGTGATGCTGAATGTGGTCTTCCATAAAGGAGGCAATGAAGTAGTAGCTGTGGTCGTAGCCTGGCTGGAGGCGTAGGGTCAGGAGCTGCTGAGCTTCTTGGCAAGCGGCTTCGAACAGCTCTGGTTTCAGCTGATCCTGGAGAAAAGAATCGGCGTCGCCTTGGTCAATCAAAATGTGGCCACCAAAATGGGCTGATTTGACCAGTTGGCTTGCGTCATAAGCTTTCCAGCTTTGGCGATCGCCCCCCAGGTAGTTCGCTAACGCTTTTTCACCCCAAGGACATTGCATGGGAGCAACAATGGGAGCCAGGGCCGAGACGGAGCGATAGCGCTCCGGATTGCGCAGGGCACAAATCAATGCGCCATGGCCCCCCATGGAATGGCCCATAATGCCCTGGCGGCTGGTATCTGCTGGGAAATTTTCGGCGATGAGCTGAGGCAGCTCTTCTGTGACATAGCTGTACATCTGGTAGTGGCTGTTCCAGGGGGCTTCGGTGGCATCGACATAGAAGCCTGCTCCTTTGCCAAAGTCCCAGCTTTCTACCTCATCGGGCACATCCTCGCCTCTTGGGCTTGTGTCTGGAGCAACCAGCATGAGGCCATGGTGGGCGGCATAACGCTGGGCACCTGCCTTTGTTGTGAAGTTCTCAGCAGTGCAAGTGAGCCCCGAAAGGTAGTAGAGCACGGGGACCTTACCCTGCTTGGCTTGGGGCGGAATAAAGACCGAGAACGTCATGTCGCAGTGACAGCTTGGTGAGGCATGGCGATAGAACTCCACGCTGCCTCCAAAGCAATGGGTTTGGGATTGCAGTTGAAGCGCTGTCGTAGGGGCAGGAACGTCGACCATGGTGCTAATGCAGGAAGTGAACTAGAGGAAATGAGGAAAGACTAGGCTGAAG
>CALLPZ010000388.1 GCA_938015405.1 uncultured Pseudanabaenaceae cyanobacterium | reverse complement strand
GTCATGGGTGACCAGCGAACCTATGCATTTCCCATCGTCTTACGCTTTGTCAGCAGCGAAGATGGCATGACAGCAGACTGGTCCCGTACTCCTTACGATTTGCTAGAGGTTATCTCTAATCGCATTGTCAATGAAGTAGATGGGGTTAATCGAGTCGTGTATGACGTGACTTCCAAGCCTCCTGGGACTATCGAGTGGGAGTAAGTTTGAAGCGCTAGAAACTGAGCGCGTTGATTAATCAACCTGGGGCAAGCAATAGATGCTTGCCCTTTTTTTCGAGGAAATTTAAACAAATTCCCTCATTCAACCTGAGTTCGATAAATTTAGGCCTGGCTTGGCTCTGCCACCGTGAGCTAAAGTTCACGGCTCAAAGCTCAAGTCCGTTAAAACGGACTAAACAACCCACCAGCGAGGGTTGCAGCCCACTTCAGTGGGCTTTCGCTCTTAGTCTGGGAATTCATTCCCAGACTGCTTCGCAAGTGCTTTTTCGAGCTATCGAACTCAGGTTCATTCATTGCTTCATTTGGCCTTGGGACTTTAGCCCTGCAGCTTCTCCGCCAGCTCTCCCTTGAGTCGATTCAAGATCGACTCATTATCAAGGGAGTCCAGAATTCTCATCGCTGTGGCTTTAGGCCCTTCTTCTCCCCAGGTTGCTCCATTAGCTAAATAGGTTTTGGTGACTTGACCAATGCCATAGGAAGAGGCTCCCGCCACTGCGGCTTGGGTTGCTGCAATAGAAATGTAGGGCACCATCGTTGCTCCTCCAGTCACCGCACTGCCTGCACCCAACATCATCTTTAAGGAGCTGAGTCCTAGCGTGGCCAATAGCTCACTCAGGCTCAGCCCTCCCATTGCTAAAGCAATCTTCTTGAGCAGAGCCAAAGCGCCTGCTTCAGTCATGTTGATGCCGTAGAGCTTGGAGAGGGACATGATCATGTAGACATCCACTGCTGCGCCGCCTAATACGTCTAAGACCGTAACGGGGTTGATGGCGATCGCTGTGGCCTTCATCACAGCAGCATTCCAGATCAGCTGATCCGCCTCGCGATCGCGAATGGCCATCTTCCGCGCCACAATTTGCCCATTGGCTTCATCAGCAAAGAGCAAGGTATTGATGGCCATTAGGGACTTTCCCTCACGCTGGAGCACATCCAATATCTTCAGCTTCAGCGCTTCGACCCGAGGAGCACCCACGGTACGACTCACTTTGAGATGACCATCTAGACCCCGCTTGGCTTGAACTTCGAGGGGAGCTGCTGAAACCATGACGATTTCTTCTGGGGAAATCAGTTCTCGCAGGCGGGTATCGCGGATGGTTTCGTAAATGGCTTGGCGATCGGCCTCGGGATATTGATCAATCTTGTTAAACACCAGCAGGATCGGCTTGCTAGCCTGGCGCAGTCGCTGGAGGGCGTTGTATTCCACCTGGGTGATATCGCCGGTCACCACAAATAGAATCACATCGGCCCTTTCTGCCACAGCTGTCGCGAGGGCTTCGCGTTGTTCGCCATTGACCTCGTCAATGCCTGGCGTATCAATGAGTTCGATATTGCCTTGGATGGGATGGTTGGGTGGGTCGCCAGTGTGAGATGAGGTTGGAGCCTCCAGGCTCGCCGTTCGGATCGCTTGGAGAGAATCATTGCCTGGACTAATCGATTGACTGTCTAGCTGCCAGGCTGAGGATTCCATGGTTTGGGTTACGCCATGGAGAGCGCCAGTTTCAAAGAGGGGCTGACCGATGAGGGCATTGAGGAGAGAGGATTTTCCCCGGCCAACCATGCCAAATGCTGCAATTTGAACTCGACCACTTTCAATGCGTTGAAGGGTGGTGGAAAGCGTCTGTAGAACTGGGTTAAGGCTGCTTTTTTCGCGTTCTGACAGATCGAGTCTCTGGACTAAATCCTGTAGTAAATCCTTCGCTTGGAAGTAGTGCAGCTCGGACTGGAGCTGATTGAAGTCTTTACTGAGGTCTTCTTCTAGGGATGCTTGGGCTTTTTCCCCACCGTCTTTCAGTGGTATCGATGAGGGGCTGCTTTGAAGGCGATCGCCCACTGAGGATTCACGGGCAGACTCGCGAAATGGAAGATCGGAGGAGTAGGAGGGTTCCACAGAGGCTCAATGCAAGGCAGGGACAACGGCTCAGCTTCCCTAAGCTAGCATGGCTCAATGGAATGACCAGTGCGCTGCACCGCACAGACTAGATCGGATTAAACGACCAACGACAAATTGGCATTGCCAAAGTTAGTGCTGAAGGCAATGTTCAAGTTTTCCAGTACTTGAACTAACCATAGGACTGACTCTTGGGTGGTGCTCTCGTAGTGGGAGAAGAGAATGGCCAGACGTTTCTCTAGGTAGGGCTTGACCTTGGTGCAAAGCAATACGACTTTGAGAAGCAAGCCTGTTGTGGCAGTAGCCCCTACGTTGCCCACAAGGTCTACAAAGGTGAAGTGATTGAGCTTGCGGGAGTTCTCAACGACCAGGAAGTTGAGCAACTGTCCACAGGTTCGCACCATCAAAAAGTCACTGAGAGGCTGGTGATCTAAGTCCGTAAAGGTGCTCTTCAGGTTATTGCAGAGCTGCTGATTAAAGCGTTGCTTGGCAAAGGCTGGATCGACAGATTCAGACAGATATTGATGGAGATCTTTCTTGAACTGCCCATAGAGAGGACGATAGCTGGACTGGGCGTGAAATCCTTTCGCCAGATCGCGATAGGTCTCGCCTCCATTGACTTTGCCCGTGAAATGTCTAACAGACGCAGCTAGCTCATAATTGGTGAGCAGGGTAGGATTCGTGGCAGGTTGAATGCGCTGTTGCAAGGCATCCAGCTGGGCTTTGCCTTGACGTGCAGCCTTGGCGCAACGTACCTGGTAGAGCACGTATTGAGATAGGTCGACTTCGAATTGGCGCTGATGTTGAGACTGTAGGCGCTGAATCGTGTGCTGCTGCTCCTGGGTGCTCTCGTCACCGAGTAGGCAGTGCTCATAAAGATATGGATAGCGGCGAATTAGGGTTCCGAGGGGAGCTTTGAACAGCTCTTCCCTGGAGACAACCTGTTGTTCTAGAACAGTTGCCAGGCGCTGAAGGGTCCCGTATTGCTCTGTGGCGATAAATTTTTTAATCAGCTGCCGCAGCCGTTGAATCACGCGGGAGCGTTGGCCAGTTGCTCCATAGGGAGAAGGAGCGCTGTCAAAGAGATGGATTAGCGTAATAATCGCATCGTTGGAGCGAATATTGAGCTGCCAACGGTTGATCAGAATGTGGCAGCAGCGGTTAACGATGTGAGGAAAGTCCACTTCCGCAGCGCGAGAGGTCACGACCTTATAAAAGGCCTGGTTGACCTGTACGTTCTCGCTGCCATTCCCTTCGATAAAGAGACGTCGGAAGCGCTCAATCAGCGAATCGGTAGATTCTCGATCTACTAAGTGGAGGAAGTAGTCGTAGATACGACTTTCCTCTGGGGTAATTTGCCGATTGTTATAGCCGTTGCCAGCTTCTATGACACCCATAGTTGAGAAAGTGCGGTTAAGTCGCGGTTATGCGGAAAGATGCGTTTCCGTTGAGCGGGGGAATGGCTCAGTAAGAGACTAAAGGTGGTCTCGCGGATGAACGCTGCGTCAGAACTACAGGGCTGATTGTTATAGACGGCACTCATGGACAAAAGAGCCCCAGAGTGGCCTTAATTAACTTCAGTGCCTGAGAATGTGCAGGTCTCAACGGAAGTCGTCACCTTTAACCGGGTTGTTGTTCCAGACCATGTGTTGTTTTCTTGACTAAGTGCATCAAGAAAAGCTTGTTCTGGATGCAGGTGCATACAGGTCAACACATAAAGCATATACAGCCTTGCCTTGCCTCAGGACGCGGAAAAAACAATCTTCAGCGGAGCTTCACACGGACCGTGATACGTTGGGGGGCCTAGTAAAAAGCTGCTAACCAAAGTCACTTTTTGCGGATTTTTTCTTCTCGACGTTGATTTTGTTGTTCTTTTCTGATTCCTATGGCTGTTTTGCCCACGCCTGACCAGATTTGCGGCATTCTCCAAGCGAATGCATTGGTGACTGCGACCGCATCTTGGACGCGGCCGGTCCAGTCCATTTCGACGGATAGTCGCAATTTGGCTGTTGGTGATGTCTTCATTGCATTGCGGGGCGATCGCTTTGATGGCCATGGTTTTGTGGAGACAGCTGTGGCCTCGGGAGCCACGGTGGCGGTGGTAGATCAGGCGTTTGACTTGTCACCTGCACTGAACCAAGCTTTGAGCTGTAGCATTTTGCAAGTGGAAGATACCTTGGCGGCTTACCAAGCCCTAGGACGCTATTGGAGGCAGCAGTTTGCTGGACCTGTGGTGGCGGTTACAGGTTCAGTGGGTAAGACCACCATGAAGGAGCTGATTGCTGCGGTTCTCGGTACCCAGGGCCAGGTGCTGAAGACCCAGGCCAACTTCAATAATGAAATTGGGGTGCCGAAAACCTTGCTGGGATTGGATGAGAGCCATCGCTATGCCGTGGTTGAAATGGGCATGCGAGGGCTGGGCGAAATTGAGCTCCTGGCCCAGATCGCTGAGCCGAATGTGGCCATGATTACGAATGTGGGGACGGCCCATATCGAGCGCTTGGGCTCTGAGTCCGCGATCGCCCAGGCAAAGTGTGAACTCCTGACAGGGCTGAAGTCCGACGGTATTGCTGTGCTGAATGCCGATAACTCTCGGTTGATGGAGACTGCGGCAGAGGTTTGGTCTGGCGAGACAATTACCTTTGGTCTGGACCAAGGCGATGTTCAAGGGCAGATTCTGGATGATGGGATGTTGGCAGTGGGAGAACAGCGTTTTAAGCTGCCGTTGCCCGGTCGCCATAATGCTTTGAATTTCTGCGGAGCCTTAGCGGTGGCTCAAGCTCTGGGTATTGACTGGGCCGACTTAACAGACTTGGCTTTGACTCTGCCCGATGGCCGTTCTCAGCGTTACGACTTGGCGAATGGCATTGCGCTCCTGGATGAAACCTACAACGCTGGAGCAGAATCCATGGCGGCGGCGCTTCAGTTGCTAGCTCAAACGACTGGCCAGCGACGCATTGCTGTCCTCGGGACGATGAAGGAACTCGGTGAACATTCCGTTCGCTTGCATCGGCAGGTTGGCCAAGTGGTGGCCCAGCAGGGGATTGATTTGCTGTTGACCTTAGCAGACCCGGCAGAGGCAGCGGCATTGGCAGAGGGAGCTGCTGGTGTGAAGGTTCAGGCTTTTGAACGGGCTGATTCTTTGGTCGACTATTTGAAGTTAGAGGGAAAGGATGGCGATCGCATTCTCTTCAAGGCCTCTCGAGCGGTTGCCCTAGATAAAGTGGTTGAACAACTCAAAAACCATTGGAGTTGAGACCAGAGCGCTTCTAGGGGCAATTCTCCAGGGCAAACTCAGTGGGAAGTTCTCTGTCGAGAAAGGGAAAGTTTTGGGGCTGCAATGTCTCAGCTGTACAGATGAGGGCCTGATAGTTATCCAGGGTCATGGCTTGCCCGGTCCAACTTTGCAATTGCTCGGGGCTGAGTAGAGGATGGCCTTGGTTAAAGAGCCATTGGGTGCCCGACAGGATAATGCTTTGCTGCTGAAGCTTGAGGAGTTTGGGGAGCTGAGCAGTGAGTTGATCCAAGGCTGCTTCTGGGGATAGCTCTGCTAGGGCAGTAACCGCAGCTGCATGGGACTTTCCCTGGGTAGCTATGACGTTTGAAGGGATAGCTGCTTCTGCCAGGATGAAGCGGCTTAATTCACGGGTCACCATGAAGTACAACATATCCAAGACTGCCAGGTGTTGCTCGGTTAGGGAGCCACTGAGGTCATCGGCGTAATCATCCATGCTCTGTAGCAGGTCATAGCATAGGTGAAGCGATTGGGAAGGTTGGGTCGGGATAGGTGCAAACGTACCATCTGAGCCTGAGCAGGTGCTCAGTTCTAGCGTTAGGGGGGTATCCGTTGCTCTGAAGTCACGATTGAAGGCGAGTAATAGTTCTCGCAGGGGCCAGAAACTTCGAACTCGCTCACCGACTTCTCGATCTAATAGGCGATCGCTCGCTCCTAAGCGCAAAAACTCATTCCCCAAGGCTTCAGTGCCAATGGGAGCTGCTAATCCTAGGGTGATGGGTGGGAGCGGTGTTGCTTCTATCTCTGAAGTCTGTTCGAGGTTAGCTTGTTCCGTTTTGGCTCCGGAGCTCGTTGCTTGGGCAATGTTGGAGCCTTCGAACACCGCTTGCCAGGTCGTCAGTAGGACGAGGCAGAGGCAAATAACAGAAAGGAGCCAAGGGACCGATAAACGCGATCGCCCCAAAGCTCCTCTGAAATAATTTCGACCGCGATTGGGTCCCAAGGCGAAACCGCGGGGCCGGGATAAGTGAGATTTCCCTGGCAACGGATCCACCATTAGGCAGGCTTCACTCGCATTAGAGGTTGGTCGAACTCTACAGGTTGACCATTCTCGACCAAGATCTCAATGACCTCGCCGCTGACCTCAGCTTCTAACTCATTCATGAGCTTCATGGCTTCGAGGATGCAAACAGCTTGACCGTTTGTGATCTTGTCACCAACGTTGACAAAGTTGGGTTCCCCAGGAGCGGGCGCGCGGTAGAAGGTGCCTACCATGGGGGACTTAATTTCTACCCAATTTTGTGTGCTGCTAGGGGGAGCAACAGGCTCAGGTGCTGGAGCAGCAGGTGCAGCCTGCATTTGGGGAGCAGCCATCATGACTGGCTGCTGCATGGGCTGCATCATCGGGGCTATGGCAGGCTGCTGTCCCTGTTGAGTAATCGCAGCTTGACTATTGCCGTCTGGACCGCGGCGCACGACTAGCTCAAAGTTTTCGCCCTTGAGGTTCAGTTCCGAAATGTCGGTCTGATTGAGGGAGGCGAGAAGCTCTCTTAGCTGGTCTAGATCTAATTGCACAGTGGTGGCCCCGGTGATTTGCTCAAAAAGGAAAGATCGCTTGGAAAACGGCTAGGAATTGCCTCCACCTCTTAGAGGTTTACCTGAGAGATAATACTCACCGCTGGGCGGTGCTCGCTACCGAATTCTTGGCGTAAATGATGATTTTATGGGAGGGCCCTCGCAGGAAACCGATGGCCCCGTTGTTTCTCCATGAGGAGTTTAGGATTCACGACCCAGATAGGAGTCGCTGCGAGTATCAATCTTGATTTTTTCACCAACGGTGATAAACAGGGGCACCATGACTTGGGCTCCGGTTTCGACGATGGCAGGCTTGGTTCCACCCGTTGCAGTATCCCCTTTCAGACCCGGATCGGTTTGGGTTACTTCCAACACAACCGAGTTGGGCAACTCAACTTCAATGACTTTTTCATTCCAGGTGATCACGTTCACCTCCATGCCATCTTTGAGATACTTCACACGCTCACCGATCTGCTTCTCCCCTAAGCGAGTTTCATCGTAGGTTTCCATATCCATAAAGACGAAGTCCTCTCCGTCCTTATAGGTATGCTGCATGACGTTCTTTTCGATTACGGCTTGGGTGACACTTTCACCTGCACGGAAAGTTTTCTCTACCACGCTACCTGTTTGGGCATTTTTCAGCTTCGTACGCACGAACGCAGAGCCTTTGCCAGGTTTGACGTGCAAAAACTCGACCACTTTCCAAACGCCGCCGTCAATCTCGATGGTGGTGCCGGTCCGAAAATCGTTACTAGAAATCATGGTCTTAGGAGTTTCTGCAGAATCGTCAGCACCCCATTTTACCGCCCACTGGCGGGATTTTATGGCCTTGGCTGGAAGGTCACTTCTTTACAGGTGGCTTGTTCCCATTCCTCGGAGATCCTATGGCAAGATGAGACTTAGGATGCTTGGCACTACTGTGTCCTGTCATCGCAGTTTGCCGAATCTTAAAAAATTATTCCGTCTTCGCCATCGTAACTGGTTCTTAATACCGTCATGCTCTTAGCCCTTCGCCGCTTCTCCCTTGCTGCTGTTCGCCGACGTTGGGTGGCCAGTCCTTTGCTTTCCCAGAGATTCACCCCTTGGGCCTGTGCTCTGATTTTGGCGATGGGGCTATTTGCAATGCCCCAGGAGAGTCTCGCAAATTTGCCGCCTGGGGATGCGGTCACGAATAGTCGTGCGTTGTTGCGCTATGCCTTGCCCATCGATTCCCCCGAAATGCGGAAGGTTCAAAAGGAAATAGAAGATATTTCCTACGATCTGCGAGGTAGCAAGCGTTGGAATTCCATCAAACGCCATGCTAAACAGGCTGAAAAGAATTTGACGCTGCGTGGAGATAAGGTTCTAGCGGCAGTTCCGGAAGCCAACCTTAGCCAAGTAGAAGGCCTGGTTGGGGAACTGAAAGCAGGTTTGGTTAGCCTGTCTGAAGCTGCGGATGCCCAAGATAAGACTGCTATCTGGGATAGTCGCCGTCGCCTTTTGGCACAAGTGGGTGAAGTAGAAGAATTGATGGTGGGGGATTTTCCGTTTGAAGTTCCCGAGGAATATAGCAATCTCCCTCAACTTAAAGGGCGGGCTACGGTCTTGCTAACTACATCTCAGGGAGATGTGACTTTAGTGGCCGATGGGTATAACGCACCTGTCACGGCGGGCAACTTTGTCGATTTGGTGCAGCGGGGGTTTTACAACGGTTTGCCTTTCACCCGTGCGGATGAATCCTATGTGCTCCAAGCGGGTGAGCCTGAAGGTTCGGCAGATGGCTTTATTGATCCGAAAACGAAGCAGCAGCGCAATATCCCCTTCGAGGTTCGTGTAGAAGGTGAAACCCTGCCTGAGTATGGCAACACCCTAGAGGATTTGGGACTTTTCAACTCTCTGCCTGTGCTGCCGTTCTCTGCCTATGGCACGGTGGGCATGGCTCGCCCGAATGAAGATGTAAATGCTGGGTCTTCTCAATTCTTCTTCTTTTTGTTTGAGCCAGAGATGACACCTGCGGGTCTAAATCTAATTGATGGTCGCTATGCTGCCTTTGGTTATGTGATTGATGGCGAGAATGTCCTGAAGGAAATGATTGCGGGAGACAAAATTGTTTCTGCTAAGGTGATTGACGGAGCCGAAAATTTGGTGAAAGCCTCCTAGGCCAGTCGTTTCTGTTCTAAACAGATGAACTCCGTTGGGTAACTGGACCAATAATCAGTCTGACTTGGGTACAAGCTTGTCCCTCTGACTTGATTATCCAGTTACCTTTTTTGTTGTTGATTGAAGGCTTCTAGCCCCGGTGCATTCTGCGACATTGTTATTGGTAAGCGATTGGAGCTGAACAAGCGATCGCCATGGTTCTAACCCCAAATATGGGAACACCTTTGGATTCTGGCCGAACAATTGCAGAGTTGGGCGAACAGGGATTGTTGAAGCTGCTGCAATCCTACTGTCCTGCTGATGTGATCGGAGATGATGCAGCGCTACTCACGCCTGCGACAGGCTATCAGCTTGTTGTGACGACGGATGTGTTGGTAGATGGCGTACATTTTAGCGATCGCACAACCCCTCCCCATTCCGTGGGCTGGCGTGCAGCGGCAGCCAATTTGTCAGATCTCGCTGCCATGGGGGCGAGTGGTTTAGGCATTACCGTTGGACTATCGTTGCCCCCAAGTTGTTCTGTGGAATGGGTGCAGCAGCTGTATTGGGGCATGATGGATTGTTTAGCTCCCCATGATCTGGCAATTGTGGGTGGGGATGTTTGTAGATCTGAGCATCGGGCGATCGCGATTACCGCGCTGGGGCAGGTGAAGCCGAGCCAGGCTTGGCAACGCAGTACTGCTCAGGTCGGTGATGCCATTGTGGTTACTGGGAGCCACGGCGGTTCGCGAGCTGGCTTAGCGCTGCTACTCGAACAGGTTGATGCTTGGGGGGAAGCTCTTGATGCTTTGCCCCTATTAGCCCGAGATGAATTGGTTCGTCAGCATCAATACCCCCAGCCTCGTTTGGATTGGGTTAGAGATGTGAAACGCTTGAGATTGATGAACCTTGGTGGTCTCGTTGGCTCTTTGGGCCGCCACCGTGCCAGTGCTATAGATAGCAGTGACGGTCTAGCTGATGCTCTGTTACAGCTCTGTAGAGCCAGCCATGTCGGAGCAAAAGTAGAGGCTGCAAAGATCCCGATACCTGAGTCACTTAAACCTTGGCCAGAACTCGCGTTGGACTGGGCGCTTTACGGAGGGGAGGACTTTGAGCTAGTGCTTTGCATGGCCCCCGGTCTCGCAGCTAAGGTTTGCGCAGAGTCTTCCCTTGGAACTGTGATGATTGGAGAAATTACGTCAGAATTGGGCATTTCATTGATTCGAGAGAATGGCTTGGTGCAGTCTCTCTCTCTTGAGCAAGGCTTTCAGCACTTTTCTGAAACATCCGACTAACCAAAAAGCGGGAGCACCGATATCATCGGTGCTCCCGCTCTTCATCAATTAGACTCGAGGCTCTATGCCGTTCTTACCAGTTGGTAGAAACCAGCTCAGCCAGGTCGAGAACGCGCTGGCTATAGCCCCACTCGTTATCGTACCAAGCAACAACTTTAACCATGTTGCCATCCATGACCAAGGTCAGGCTGGAGTCGAGCATGCAGGAATCATCCATGCCACGGTAGTCAATGGAGACCAAAGGCTCTTCGGTGTAGCCCAAAATGCCTTTCATTGTGGTCTCGGAAGCCTTCTTGAAAGCATCATTCACCTGCTCGGTGATGGTGGGCTTTGCAACTTCAGCAACCAAGTCAACGATAGAAACGTTGGGGGTGGGTACACGTAGTGCAATACCGTTTAACTTGCCCTTCATCTCGGGGATGACCAAGGCAACTGCTTTTGCAGCACCAGTAGTAGTAGGAACAATGTTCACTGCAGCTGCGCGAGCGCGGCGAGGGTCGCGGTGGCTAGCATCCAGCAAACGCTGGTCGCCAGTGTAGCTGTGGGTCGTCGTCATGGTGCCTTTGACAATGCCAAAGTTCTCATGAAGCACCTTAACCACAGGGGCGAGGCAATTGGTTGTGCAGCTTGCGTTACTGAGGATTTTGGCGTTCTTGTCGAACTCACCGTCGTTAACGCCCATGACATAAGTGGCAACGTTGCCACCTTTGCCAGGTGCAGTGATTAGAACTTTCTTCGCACCGGCTTGAATGTGCTTACCTGCACCTTCCTCGGTAACAAATACGCCAGTAGATTCGATTACCAAATCTACTTCCCACTCTTTCCAAGGCATGTTGAGAGGGTTACGGTCAGAAACACATTTGATGGTGCGGCCATCAATGGTCATCGCTGTTTTGTCAGCATGGATATCAGCATCCAAGCGACCCAGCAGCGAATCATACTTAAGCAGGTGCGCAGCGGTGGAAGGCTCGGACGTGTTGTTAATACCAACAATGTCTATGTTGCTGTTCTCACGCTGGAGCCAGCAGCGCAGGAAGTTTCTACCAATACGTCCAAAACCATTAATCGCGACTCGAATCACTGCGACATCCCCCTTCTAGAAACGACAGGTGTAAATACTCATTGATTTACATAACTATATCTCATAAACGATCCCCATCCTTGACTGAAAATCTCTGAATTTCCTATGGGACCCCAGCTTTGACGCCTTTTGACCCTTTTGAGGGGCAAGGAGAAATTGACAGAATATGAACCGTTTACCCAGCAAATCTAGTAAATAATGTGAAATTTGAGCTGTAAGACAGATGTTGTTGTACTCGATTACTTCTGCACTTCTATTGATCGATTAATTACGGCGAGACAACATTCCTCGAATTTCTTTTCACTAAAGCTATTCAAATGTGTTGGATTACGCCGTAAAACGGCTCCAATTGAGTAAACTTTGCCCAATGTTTTAATTTCTGGGTAGCAAAAGTTTCAAAGGATTCCAACAAAATTCCTGAATAACCTTCGTAATGAATTGTTGGGGAGAGTGTCCTCTAATACAAAAAATGGACGAAACAATTAATTTGTTTGGATAGATTGATGAGTCGAGGGATTTAGTCCTTATATTTCTGTTGTGCTCGTTGTCTGCATAACCTGGTCTAAGCCACAAGGCTTAGACCAGGTTGCGACGTCAATGGCGTTTGATTAAAAGCAGCTAACGCTTCTCAGGTAAGCGGTTTTGCTGGTTTTCTGTGGATGTTACGAATCATGATTGGAGATTATCGATTGCTGATATCATGATGACGCCTGAAAGATGGCATCCCTCGGTCCGCAGTGGTGATCCAAATGTTGGGGAATGTTTTTCTCTGTCATAGGGGGACTTCCCACCGTTGGGCGAGGCAGTTCCCCCGGCTCTAGCTAATGTGGTGTGCGAGGAGTACAAATGACGCAAGCTGTCGACTTTTCCGGCAAGCCATTCCATTTCATTGGAATTGGTGGTATCGGAATGTCCGCTTTGGCACAGATTGTTGCGCAGAAAAAACTGCCAATTTCCGGTTCGGACGTGAGGCAGTCTCCTATTACAGCTCGCTTGGAGTCTTTAGGAGCTCATGTCTTTTTAGGCCAGCGTGCCGAGAACCTTTATCACTTTCAACCTTCTGCCCAAGCGCCTCAGTATGAAAAGGCAGAAGCTAAAGGAGTGACTGCAACATTGACCCAGACTGTGGTTGATCTGAAGCTGCAGGATGTGGATCGTGATTACTTACCCCAGGTTGTTTGTTCAACTGCTATCCGTGAAGATAACGCTGAATACAGCGCTGCCCGGGCGTTAGGATGTCCAATTTTCCATCGCTCAGATATTCTTGCTGCGCTGATTGAGACTTGCCCGAAGTCAATTGCTGTTGCTGGAACCCACGGTAAAACAACGACCAGTGGCATGATCAGCTATCTGATGACTGAGGCTGGTGCAGACCCCACAGTGGTTATCGGAGGAGAGGTTCAAGCTTTGGGGGGCAACGCTCGCTTGGGTGAGAGTGAGTTTTTAGTGGCTGAAGCTGATGAGTCTGATGGCTCTTTGGTGAAATTCTCTCCCCATCTAGGGGTGATTACCAACATGGAGTTGGATCATCCCGATCACTACGCTGACTTGGAGGCTGTCGTCTCGACCTTCAGACAGTTTGCTGAACGCTGTGATCTGTTGGTCGGTTGTATTGATTGCGAAAATGTTCGCGATCGCATGGATCTGAATATCACCTACAGCCTTGATCGCAGCAGCGGTGCAGATTATGCCGTTGATGAGATTCGTTACGCCGGGAGCGGCACCACGGCTCGGGTTTGGGAGCGTGGTGAGTTACTAGGAGAGATGTCTGTTGCCCTGTTAGGGGCTCACAACTTAAGTAATGCTTTGGCTGCAGTGGCAGTGAGTCGCCATTGTGGCTTGCCCTTTGATGCGATCGCCAAGGCTATCTCCACTTACGAAGGTGCTCGCCGTCGATTTGAGTACCGTGGCCATGCTAGCGATGTGGTCTTCGTCGAAGATTATGCTCACCATCCCAGTGAGCTCCTGGCCACGCTAGGAGCCGCACGCCTGCAAATTGAAACGGAGAGCACGCGCTTGCCTGTGCTTCCAAAGCGCATTATTGCGGTGTTTCAGCCCCATCGTTACAGCCGCACCAAAGCGCTGATGGAGGATTTTGCAGAATGTTTTAAGGATGCAGATGAAGTCATTGTCTGCGATGTTTACAGTGCTGGTGAAACCGACCCGGGCGGCATTGCAGGGGGACAGCAGCTTGCGGATGCTATTGCTCGACAGCATCCGAATGTATCCTATGGCGGTTCATTAGACACGGTGGGCGATCGCCTACGTGAAACATTGCAGCCCCATGACCTTGCTTTATTTCTCGGTGCGGGTAACCTAAATCAAGTTATTCCTGGCTTGGTCGCACATTTTGATACTGCTAGCTAGTTAATGCTTGGCTAAGCTAAATCGACCGGAGCAATCCCTTGTTGTTCCGTAGATCGCGATAGATAGGGATTCCCAACTTTTTCTTAGTGACTGGACTCAAATGCTTTCACTGCCTACTCAGGAACGTCCATCCGCTGCTGTCTTGTGTGCTCCTCCCATTGCTCGAAGCTCCGTTGACCTCGCGCCATATACCTCCTTCAGAGTGGGGGGAAAGGCTGAATGGTACGCCGAGCCGCGAACAACCCATGATTTGGAGGCCTGCGTGGCTTGGGCCCAAGCCGAATCTTTGCCCATTACCGTCTTAGGGTCAGGCTCTAATCTGTTGATTAGTGATCAGGGCCTGCCGGGATTGGTGATTTCAATGCGTTTTCTTAAGCGCTTTGTTGTCGATGAAGATGCCGGCCAGGTTCAAGTGGCGGCGGGAACGCCTTTGCCTGCTTTGTCTCGTCGCTTAGCCCGCCGTGGATGGCGTGGCTTTGAGTGGGCCGTGGGGATTCCCGGCACCATTGGCGGCGCAGTTGTGATGAATGCGGGTGCCCACGGTGGCTGCATGGCGGATTGTTTCTTGAGTGCCAAGGTTCTAGGCCCTGATGGTATCGAGCTGTGGACGCCGGAGCAGTTGGAGTACAGCTATCGCCACTCTGCGATTCAAGGTAGTGATTACATTGTTCTCAATGCAACGCTGCAAATGACGCCTGGCTTTGACCCCCAGGTCGTTAAGCAGGATACCGACCATGCGTTGCGTGCCCGTAAAGCAACTCAGCCCTACGATCGCCCCAGCTGTGGCAGTGTTTTTCGTAATCCAACTCCTGAGAGTGCTGGGCGTCTGATTGAGGAGTTAGGCCTGAAAGGCTACAGCATTGGTGGTGCAAAGGTGGCAGAGCGCCATGCCAACTTCATCCTCAATGCAGGAGATGCCAAGGCCCAGGATATTTTCCGCTTGATCCACTTTGTGCAAAACACGGTTCAGGAGCGCTTCTCCCTAGCACTTCACCCCGAAGTCAAAATGTTGGGTGAATTCCAATTGGCTTAGGTAGGGCTTTCCCACCCTTCTGAGAGCGAAAATCCTTCTCGAAGAGTGATAGAGTGTGTTTGTCAAATTGGCGCGCCATAAGGATTTCTGCGGAATCGAACCCGCTGAAGTCGCCGGGGCTCGCCTGACTTCAAGAGCAATTGGTACCAAAAGCAATATGAGCGGAAAAGGATTTGGTGGCGGTTTCGGCCTTGGCAAGATGAAGGAGCTGACTGAGGCTTTTAAAAAGGCTCAGCAGGTCCAAGAGGGTGCCAAGGAGCTCCAGGAAGAACTGGAGAAGATGGAAATTGAAGGCCAGTCTGGTGGCGGCATGGTGAAGGTTGTTCTAACGGGCAACCAAGAGCCCATCCGTACTGAAATTTCTGCTGAAGCGCTAAAGGAAGGCGAGGAGGTTCTTTCTGACCTTGTGACTGCGGCAATGAAGGAGGCTTACCAGAAGTCCACGGACACCATGCGTGGTCGTATGGAAGAGCTGACCAGCGGATTGAATATCCCTGGTTTATAGGGCTAGTTGAGAGCATTGGGATTCTCTCATTGACTCGGGTATGGGGGTTTGGCTTGGCCAAGCCCCTATCTTTTTGGATTTTCTGGCTCGCTTGAGACGCTGATTGGCGGAGACTCTGAGCCTCATCATCGTTGTTTTGGATTGTTTGCTATGGCGGCTCCCTATCGTCTTCTCTTTGTTTGCTTGGGTAATATTTGCCGATCGCCCTCAGCAGAGAACATCATGAATCATTTGGTGAGTCAGTCGGGGCTGTCAGATCAGATTCAATGTGATTCTGCGGGAACCTCGGGCTATCACATCGGCGAAAAGCCAGATCGCCGCATGACCCAGGCAGCCAATGCTCAAGGGATTGAGATGAAGGGGCGATCACGCCAATTGGACTCCAGCGATTTAGAGGAGTTTGATTTAATTCTGGCGATGGACCGCAGTAATTACGATGGCATCCTGGCCTTGGATCGCAGTGGCCAGAATGCTCACAAGGTCAAAATGATGTGTGACTTCTGCCAGAATCACACTGACACGGAAGTTCCTGACCCCTATTACGGCGGAGCTGACGGCTTCAAGTATGTGATTGATTTGTTGATGGATGCGAGTCAGGGCCTGTTGGACCAGATTGTTGCTGAAGAACTGTAGGTTGAAGTCACTGTCGTTGTAAGCAGAAGTCATGGTGATCGCTACCGCAAAGGAAATTCTTGATTTTTGGTTTGGTACTACCGATGAGCCAGACTATGGGAATCAGCGAAAAGCCTGGTTTATCAAGAATTCTGGGTTTGATCGGGAGATCCGCGATCGCTTTGGCGATGCGGTAGAGGCCGCAGCGGCAGGCAAGCTCAGATCCTGGAAGGCTGATGCGGATAGCTGCTTGGCGTTGTTGCTACTGCTTGACCAGTTTCCACGCAACCTTTATCGAGGTTCTGCCCAGGCATTTTCGGCGGATGGAGAAGCTGTGGCTGTGGCAGATCATGGCATTATTAATGGCTTTGATCGCTATCAGACTAACGAGCAAGTCAGGCCGACGGTGCAGCGTTGGTTCTTTTATTTGCCCTTTGAACATAGCGAGAAGCTGGGGGACCAGGAGCGAGCGGTCGCCCTGTTTGAGCAGCTGCGCGGTGATGCGGCTAGTGCGAGCAGCATTGACTATGCCCATCGCCATCGGGATGTGATCCAGAAATTTGGGCGATTTCCCCATCGGAATCAGGCCTTAGGACGGCAGAGCACGCCAGAGGAAGCTCATTTTTTACAACAGCCAGGGTCGTCGTTTTAGCGATTGCCTGCTGCCGAATGCTTATCCCAAAGCCTGCCCACCGCGGTTACGCGCGCCCTAGTCTTGCTTGGGGGCGACGTCGCTGAGTCGAAAAATATCGGTAATGGTGGCACCCTGGGTTTCCATGCCAAAGCTGCTGGGACTGACCGGGCTGGCATGGGTGAAGTGGCGATAGCGAATGCAAAATCGGTCCCATGGCCCCACTTCAATACGGAAGACTTTGATGAAGAATTCCGTCAAGGCTTGGGTAATGGGAATTTGGAAAAAGATGCGTTTGCCAAAGTATCGGGAGACTTGCTCGATTGCCTGATTGACCGTGACCGCATCGCTACCTAAAACCATCTTTCTCACATCCCCTGTCTCAGCAATGGCATTTTGCTGGGGAGGATTTTCGACTAGATGGAATACTACGAGCCCCACGTCATAGCCATGGACAAAGTGGAAGCTGGCATCAACGCCGAAGAAGCGAATTAAGGAGATCCAGCGAGTCACATCCTTCAGTCCCCCAGTGAGGTGGGAGTAAGGTTTGTGCTCGTCGCCACCGAAGACCAGCGTTGGGAAAAGAGCGGTGATTTTGGGGGCGATCGCTAAATGCTTGAGCTGTTTAAAGCAGGCAGATTTGGTCTTGATATAGTCGGAACCCAGCTCAGCCGCTTCGGGGAGGAGCTGGTTCTCGCGGTTGAGAATGCTTTCGGTCGAGAAATAAATGACTTGCTCGACCCGCTCTGGGTCAAGTCGCTCCATGAGCTCTAACGTTTTATCGACGTTGATCAATCGAGTGGTTGCCGGATCACCCCAGGCTGTGGCGATGCAAATGGCAACGTCTATGGTTTGCAGTAGTTCGGCATGTTGCTCGATCTGCCCCAGGTCACCCTGCAAAACATGAATACCCGGCCGAGCTTCTACATTGAGCTGAAGCTTGGCCGGGTTCCGCATGAGTAGGAACAGCTCATGCTCTGAATGATTTATCAAACGTTCAGTAATGTAGTGACCCAGGCAGCCACTGGCACCTGTTATGAAAATGCGTTTCCGGGTCACACCTACCGTCCTGTCTTGCCTGAGTCCATTTCTGGATTAATCTTAATCCACCCTGGGGCTTGACTGCGCTTTTGCCCGAGGCATCTACCTTAGACATCACGCGGTCAAACCCTGGCCGAACATGATGATGAGGACTACTTCTCAGCAGCGATGATCTCATGGATGTTCTTGGCGGTCTCGAAGAAGTGAGCCGCATTTTCTTCGGGGGTGCCAGGCAAGATGCCATGGCCCAGGTTAAGGATATGGCGAGCACCTTCGGCCTTCTTCACTGTATCGACGATGCGGGAGGTAATGGTCTCCTTGGAGCCGAACAGAATGCAGGGATCGATATTGCCCTGGATCGCCATGTCAGGACCCAAGCGGCGGCGAGCTTCGGTAATGTCCACAGTCCAATCCACGCTGACAATGTCAGCACCGGTTTGACCCATGCGCTCCAGCACACCCGCGCTACCGCTGATGTACATGATGATGGGGGTGTCAGGGTGGGTCTGCTTAACCTGATCAATCACCCGCTTTTGGTAAGGCAGGGCGAAGGTGTCATAGTCCATGGGGCTGAGCTGACCAGCCCAGGAGTCAAACAACTGCACGACTTGAGCGCCACAGTCGATCTGATAGCGAACGTAGGTGGCAATGGAGTCCGCGATGTTGCCCAAAAGCTGGTGCAGCAGTGCAGGCTCATTAAAGGCCATGCCCTTAATCACAGAGTAGTTCTTAGAGCTTTTGCCTTCCACGGCATAGGCCGCCAAGGTCCAGGGAGAACCCACAAAACCCAGAACCGTCGTGTGGTCATCCACTTCACTGCGGAGGGTATTGAGGATGGTTTTGATGAAGGGCAAAGACTCTTCGGGGTCCAAGGGACGCATGGCATCCACTTGAGCCTTGCTGCGGATGGGAGGATCAATGACCGGGCCTTTGCTTTCGACGATGTCGAAGTCAATGCCCATGCCAGGCAGAGGGGTAAGGATGTCCGAGAACATAATCACGCCGTCGGGCTTGAAGGCGTGGTAAGGCTGCATCGAGATCTCGATCGCCAGATCTGGATTCTCAGAGCGATCGCGAAAAGAAGGATACTTCTCCCGCAGGTCGCGGTAGATCTTCATGTAGCGACCGGCTTGGCGCATCATCCACACGGGGGGGCGCTCAAGCTTTTCACCCTTAACCGCTCTCAAAAGATAGGGTGTCTGTTCTCCAGCCATTGCAACCTCGATTATCTTAAATATTTGTTAAAAGCCAGCTTGGATCGAGCCGTGGTGCCAGGCAAATGGCTTGCGGGAAAGCCCTTGCTGAACGCGCCGTAACCGTTCCCGGCTCTAGATTTGAGCCATGCGCAGCAGCCTTAAATTATAGGTGATGGCGGTGCTTACAATGCCGCTCCTAGTTGATATGCACAGGGAGCTCGATATTTCTGCCTTCCTAGGTTCCGTTTCTGGGCTGCTTTTCTACTGCCCGGAAAAATTCTGGATATAGTCTGGGTACACTGGGGCGGTTAGGGCCGAGTAGTGGCGATGAGCTGCTATTGGTCACTTGTTTTGCTGATTTAGGCGATCGCCTTGGTTCAAAAGCGTTCCAATTTTTCTTTGCCCTTCCCTCCTCGCCGCATTCTGGGGGGCAGCTTGTTAGGTCTGGGTGGAATTCTTCTGGTGGTGTTAGTTCTGGTTTTGCCAGTGTGGACTCGGCTGGATTGCGAACGCTCCGTTACCCAGCTCATCACTTGTCGGTTGCGTGGAGCCAATCTCATTGGCCTTGCCTGGCGGAATCAAAAAATCGAGCCCATGGTGGGGGCTGAGACCAATCTCCAGTCGGTCAAACGGGGCTACCGCTACCGCACCTCTATTTTTACTTACGAGGATGAAATTTCTCTGGCACCTTTTGCCGTTAGTCGACGTCAGGCAACTCAAGCTAAAGCGCAGGTGTTGGAATTTGTGAGCGATCAGACGGCTCAAAAGTTCAGCCTGGGTTATCGAGTGCCCTGGGTACTTTTCGCCACTGCAATGGTGTTTTCCTGGACGCTTATGGGTTTGGGGTATTTGTTGCTTTGGCTTTAA
>CALLPZ010000387.1 GCA_938015405.1 uncultured Pseudanabaenaceae cyanobacterium | reverse complement strand
CTTTTGCCCCAATGATTGTCAATGCGCAAGAAGCCACGGTAATGGAAATCGTGACCTTCCAAGCTCAAGATAATGCGACAGATGAGGCAGTGACTGCTGCACTTAAACCCATCGCAGAAAAGATGGGTCAGTACGGTACACTTGTGGGCCGTTCAGTTGCCGAGGGTCCTGATGGAACTTGGACCATGGTCAACTTTTGGACAGATCGCGATGCCATGAACCGCATCAATGAAGAGGCTTTGACTTGGCCCGAATTCAGCGCTATGCCAAGCGTAGCTAATTTAGAAACTTTGCAAATGCAGCAGCTTGACATCGAAGCAGCAATCGGAATTGGAGGTGAATAATGCAGATCGAGCGAACACTTCAGGCATCTGCACCGACAGAGAAGGTCTGGTACATCCTTGCTGAGGATTATGCCAATGTTGACCGATGGGCTCGTGCCGTCCAGAAATCAGAGCCTAATACCAATGTCGCTCCCTTCTCAGGAGCAACGGTTGGGGGAAGAATCTGCACAGCATCCATTGGAGATGTCACAGAAACGATTCAGGAATACGATGCGGCAGCTCATGTTCTCACCTACGATGCTCATGCCAAAGCGATGCCATTCTTTGTGCGCAAGCTTAGTGGTCGGTGGGCCTTGACTCCGAAATTGGATGAAACCGAAGTCAAACTCACCTTCGAAGCAGACCTCATGCCCCCATTTGACTGGTTAATGGGATGGGCAATCCGTCGTCAATTTCAAACGGCAATCAATGAAACTCTTGAAGATCTCAAGCTCTTCGCTGAGACCGGCACGGTTCATCCTGATAAGTCCGCTGCTTTGGCAGCCTAAACAAATAAAGAACTCAAAGTGCTGTCAATCCTGGGTCAGTCTTTATGACTGGCCTAGCCATAATTCTCTGATTTCTTAGTGCAATTCTGCAATTACATCTAGATGGATCGAGGATCACAATTCACCCATTGCTGATTAGGGTATTTCATCCCTGTGCGCTTTCAGCAGTGTCTTAGTCGCTGACACTATCAATAAAGCACAATGACTGGAAAGAATGCTTTACTCTTTGCGCCTGATCGTAATCCAAAGGACCAAGCCCAAGACATTGCTAGGCGAGCGGCCGATACTATCACTGTGGGGTCTCTCAGTGCTGGCCAAAATATTCTTGAGCTTGAACCGGGCAAAGGTTGGTTTACCGATATTTTGCTTCGCCTAACCGCAGAAAGTGGAAGCCTCACAGTCCAACAGCCTGCTGCACTGGATGCTTTCTTTGGCAAGGAAGCTCGTCAACGCATAGTCGAGTCTGGGCATTCTCGGGTGCATTATAGCGATGCACCCTGGGATAAACTTGCACCTCCAGATAGCTCCATAGATCGGGTCGTTTGGTTGCAAGGGCCACATGAACTTTGGTTTGAACCGTCTCCTGGAATCAACTTTGGCAAACCGAATCTGGTTTGCTCTGAGATTGCTCGTGTCTTGAAACCAAGTGGCTGTTTGCTTGTGGTTGATAACCTGGCTCCTGCTAGTTTAACGCTACGGGAAGCTGCATCTTTACATCGGAGTGTGCCCAAGTTGCTCAAGGCGAAGTTTGAAGAGGCTGGACTGACTCTAAAAGGAGAGATGGATAGCTGGATCACGAATCGCTCTGATCCGCTGACCGTGCCAACTTACGATCCGACCGTTCATCTCAGGACACACCAGTTTCTCCAAGTCTTCCATAAACCCACATAACGATATAAGGACGTAATGGGACGTTGCTGAACTGGGGGAGATTGTCAGAATAGAAGGTAATTGCTGCATCCCTTAGATGCGGAGGCTTTACGGAATTAACCTTTCCATCAATACCTCCCTCAATGAAGCAGCGCTGGGTCGCTAGCTATGGTGACTGTTGTTGTTAGATTTAATACTTTTGAGACTGTTTGTAAGAGGGTATTCCTTTCTCACTTTGAAGAGTTGAGCGGACTGATTAAAGCTACTTCTGAATTGTGGTAAACAATTTGCCCACCGAGTACCGTTAGTAATACGTTTGTGTTTGCGATCGCCCCGACCTCCACTTCAAACAAATTCTGATCCAACACCACCAGATCTGCCCATTTCCCCACCTCCAGTGAGCCTGTCGTATCTTCCTGATGAAGCAGGTAAGCGACATTGAGAGTCATCATTTTCAGTAGCTCTGCTAGTCCTAGCTCCTGCCCCAACTCTTGCTCAATCAGCGAACCTGCTTTGATAAATGGAGAGAGGTCATCAGCATCCCAGTCGCTGCCGAGGGTGAGGGTGGCTCCGGCTTCGGCGGTGGCTAGGGCGGGGAGAAGTTCGTTGACGCGATCGCCCAGAAATTCCCCCAGGTAATCGGCGTAGTCCGGGTCGGTAGAGCTGGGGGCGAGCTGGAAATCGGCGATCGCCCCCAGCTCTTTAAACCTGGGCCGATCCGCTGGATCAATTAGATAAAGGTGAGTGATGCGGTGGCGGTGGTCGCTCAGGTCATTGGCTTTAGTTGCTGAGGCAATTGAGTCGAGGGCGAGGCGAGTGCCGCGATCTCCGGTCACGTGAAAGTGGAGCTGAAAGCCTTTTGCTTCTAAGGCTTGACTGTAGTCTTTCAGTACCTCGGGTTCGAAATAGAGAAAGCCATCGTCGGGTACGCCAGGCAGACCAAAGGGGACATCGTAGGGTTGGAGCATGGCTCCGGTGCCCTGACCTAAGACACCATCGATGTAAATCTTGGCCTGGTTGAAGCGCAATAGGCTATCGGGGTCGTTGCTGTAATAGCTTTGTAGATCGGTGATTTGCTGGTTGAAGGGCAGGTCGGGGAAAACGTAGAGCGCATTGCTGGCGCGGACAGTGAGGGTGCCTTCATCCACAGCACGCTGCCACACCCGGTGATGGCCTCGGGGCCAGTAGCCGCCAGCATCGCTGACAGAGGTGACGCCGTTTTGGGCGAGGGTTTTCTGGGCCGTGAGTAGGCCTTGATAGCCTCGCTCTAGGTTTTCTGATGTGGGTGGGAGAGAGGCAGTACGGAAGATTTGCTGGGCATTTTCTAGGACAACGCCAGTAAGTTGATTGGTTTCGGGGTCGCGGGCGAGGATGCCGCCCGGTGGGTCGCCGCTGGTGTCGTCATAGCCCACGGCTTCGAGGGCTTTGCTGTTGACCCAGGCTCCATGGCCGATGTCGTCGAGGATGACGGCGGGGCGATCGGGGACGGCTTCGTCGAGGATTTCGATGGGCAGGCGGTCTTGCTCCAAGAGGTTGGGCATGTTGGCCCCGGAGGCCTTGACCCAAGCATCGTTGCGCTGCTGCTCGGCGCAGTCCTGGACTTCTTCGATGTATTGGGCTGCTTCGGCGAAGTCTGATACGAAGCAGAGGTTTTCGTTCAGGCCCGCTTCGAGGACGTGGAGGTGAGGGTCTTGGAAGCCGGGCATGAGCATTCGGCCCTGGAGATCGATGAGCTGAGTGTCATCAGTTGCTTGAGCAAGAATGTCTGATTCGCTGCCGATGGCGGTGATTTTGCCGGATTGGATGGCGAGAGCTTCTGCCCAGGGTTGCGCCTCGTTGACTGTGTAAATCTGGGCGTTGTGGAAGATGACGCTGTTGCTCAGTTCAGGCCAGCTCTGCGGATCAGCGGTATTGCTCGTTCCCGCTGCTGTGCAGCCTGCCAAGCTCAGACAGGCTAGGAGAGTTATGGCCTTTGTGGCCTGGCGTTTGGCTGGGAGCATGGGGTGAGGTTTCTGCAGGAGTGGACTGGCTATAGCATGGCTGGCCCCATCCCCTAACCCCTTGCCCCCGATTTCGGGGGAAGGGGAACCGAGCCAAGGGTTTAGAACTGCTGGCTGTTGCTTCTGCCTTGGCCGTTGCTCCCCTCGCCCAAGTTTGGGAGAGGGGCTGGGGGTTGCCCTGAGCAGGCCAACCGAGGAGAGGGCAGTTTTGCTGTGATGTCTCTACTTTACTCCCAGCCGCTCAAGACAATTTTGCCCATCGTGCTGCCTTGTTCAATGCGCCCATGGACAGCCCGCAGATTAGCTGCGTTGATCGGTTGAACGATGTCATTGCAGGTGGTCTTGAGGGTCCCGGCATCAACCAGCTCGGCTACGCGATTGAGCAAGGCTCGCTGCTGGTCCATGTCGTCGGTTTGGTACATTGCGCGAGTGAACATAAATTCCCAGACGAAGCCTGCGCTCTTGCTTTTGAGGGGGGCGAGGTCTAGGGGATTTTTATTTTCAACGATGGAGCAAATCATGCCCTGGGGTTTGATGGCTTGGGTCATGGCGGGCCAGTGCATATCGGTGTTGTTACAACAGAAGATGTAGTCAACGGTGGGG
>CALLPZ010000386.1 GCA_938015405.1 uncultured Pseudanabaenaceae cyanobacterium | reverse complement strand
GCATTAGCCGCAGGCTGCGATGACTTTATCTCCAAGCCCTTTTCCATCAGAGATTTGTTTGATAAGGTCGAGCATCTGCTAGATATTGAATTTACTTCAGATGCGCAGGTGGCCCAAAGCACTGTGCAATCTGTTCAGGTGCCCAATCATTTTGATGCCAACATATCAATTGCAGAAGGGTTCTCGTCAATGCCAATGGACTGGCAAACAACGATGAAAAAGTCGATTCGGAGCCTGGACGATCAAGCTGTGACTGACTTATTAACTCAAGTTCCAAGGGAGCAGCATAGGATGGTTGATGCGATCTCGAAGCTGCTGCAAGACTATCGCTACGATGTCTTGATCGATGTTTTAGGGATTAACCCTCAATAACATCAAGCCTTGTCGCTTCTTCAAGCTTTATAGACTAGACCGATTGTTCAATAGACAAGGCATTTCGCAATGCCCTGAAGCATTCGGTCTGACTGTAAGTTTGCTCGCTCTGGCACTGTCAAGAAGTGACAACTTCGTGATCTCTGAGAGCGCTAAGGCCCACTCCCTAGATTTTGAGTATTCATCGGACTCTAACCCCTAGGTGTAATGGTCTAAATCTGGCTTAGCAAACGTACCTCAGAAAGATGAATAGGAGATGAAGTAAAGATGAAGTAAAGATGAAGCAAGGATGAAGTATAGGAACAGATTATTTTCTCAAAGAAGATTCATTGGTCTTGATTTTGGGTTCTGCTCCAGTCATCTTTTTCTAGGCCTTATTTTCTCTATTCGAGGGATAGTTTGTTCTCTGTGCTCTGAGCTTCAAGATGACTGTTTCTCATTGTCCTTAGGACGACTAGGCTGAAAGAGTCATTGAATGGCAGAAAGCCTTAAATAGCAAGCGGTTGAACCTGATTGACAGGCCCCTGGGGGTAGGCTTCACGGGGGGATTGATGAAGCTTGTTCCGATCATGGCCATAGGAATTATTGCAAAACCTATCGCGATTTCTGTGGAAGCTTGGCGCAGCTAATCGCTGCATTGCCCTGGGTCAGATGCTTTGAACTCTGCAAACCTAAATTAGAAAGTGCGCTCTAAGCGGTTACGATACTTTAATCTACCCTCCCTTTTTTAGCGATGCTGACATCACTCAATACGGATAGCCATGTCGTCTGTGAAAAGATAGCTTTAGCAGAGCCAGAGATCCCTATCCTCGTTGATTTCGATGAAACGCTATTTTTGAGAAACTCCACGGAAGAATACCTGAGTGCGATCAAGCCCAGGATTCTCGCGATGTTGGTGCTGAGGATTTTGGAATATCTCAGGCCTTGGAATGTTGTCTTTGGACGAGATAAGGGGGCGAAGCTTCGAGACTGGATGCGCGTCTTATTGATGAGTGTCCTTTTTCCCTGGTCTTTCTTGGCATGGCCAGCACGTGCAAAGCGACTGGCCCGGACCCATGAAAATACAGTCTTGTCTGCCTCTCTTTCCCAGAGCTCCTCTCAAGAAATTATTGTTGCTAGTAATGGTTTTGATTTCATCATCAATCCCATTCTTAAGAACATGTCGATTTCTTGCGATCGCTTAGTTGCCTGTCGCTTCCTGATGGGATTTCAGGATAGGCAATATGGGAAAAAATATCTGCTTGAGCAGCATCTTGAGACAGATGTATTGGCCAATTCTATTTTGGTGACGGACTCTCTAGATGATCAAGAGCTTCTAGATTTTGTTCTTCACCCTAGTCTTGTGCAGTGGAATGATGAGCAATTCTATTCTTCTGTTCCTCCAGGCTATTTCCCCTTTTTCTATCTTGAGAAAATTAAGAAAGCCAATCAGAACTTTTTTGTTAGATCGATTCTTGTTGACGAGTTCATCCCATTTATTTTCCTGTTTGCCTGGGCTCAACCGAATCCACTGATTTTTGGACTGGGCCTTCTATTCCTGCATATCTCCTTCTGGCTCATCTATGAAATGGGCTATATGGAGAATGACCTGATTGCAGAGATCTATGAGAAGAAGCCCACATTGTCTAAGTATTACCTGTGGGGTAAGAGCAGGATTGACTTCGTCAAACCTTGGTTCTGGAGTTTGGCCTTTGGTGCAGCGGGGTTGTTTATTTGGAATGTACTGGAGGTGAATCCAGCAGAGTTGAGTAATGTTGCTAGCTTGGAGTTCTTGAATGCTCTGCTCGTGGACTTGGGCCTTTGGAGCTTGTTCTTGCTCCTAACCCGCGCCACTTACCGCCTGTATAACTACATCAATGAGCCCAGCCGGATTTGGCTTTACCCCGTTTTGCAGGCTTTGAAATTCTCTGGCTTCTTCCTTTTCATTCCTGTGACTCCCTTGGCGATCGCCTACCTGCTCGCTTTGGTCAACTCTCGCTGGATCCCCTACGCCATCTATCGATGCGGGGAACTCAAGTCCTATCCCGACTTCCCAACACAGCTCGCACAGCTATTTGGCTTTATTGTTCTGGGTGGGCTACTTTGCCTCAGCGGCAGCGCTTCTAGCTTTTTCAGCTTGCAAGCCGCTATCCTGTTCAGCTTGTCTGTAGGGTTAGCGAGTCGGCAGGTTCTGGAGTTATTTCGTTCTGCGAAGTTCTTGAAGGCCTAAAAGGTTGTTTGAAAAGGGCCAGTCGCTGTAGCGGCAAGTCTTATGAGAGCCGCTGATTTAAGCAAGCTGGAGCTTAAATCTTCTGGTGGTGGTCTCAAATTTGAGTCTAAGCCGAATTTTCAAACAACCTCTAACGATGAGTGACCCTCGCGATCGCTTGTCGTAAACGCCGCATTGGTTGAAAACAGGGGCCAGTTTTGAGAGACTCTCTCAAACTGGCCCCTGTTTTGATCTTTAAGGCTCTGATGATCTGCCTGCGTTTGTTGCTGGCCATGGCCTACCGGCTTAGGAGGTTTGCCCATTAACACGCTGTCTGTCCAGCACCGTGAGGGCAATACCGCCCAAAATTGCCACAGATGCTAAAGCTAGGCGTAGGCTCACGGGCTCCCCCAGCAAGGCAATGCCTCCCAGGGTTGCAATGACTGGCACTGTCAACTGCACGGTTGCTGCCTGGGTCGCCTTTAACCCTGGTAATGCTGTGTACCAGATGGCATAGCCGATCGCCGAAGCTAACCCACCCGAAGCCACTGCGTAAATTACCCCTGCGGCATCCAAGGACAGCCCACGTATCATCAATAAACTCAACAATGCCGTCATCGGCACTGCCCGCAGAAAATTACCCGCTGTCACCCGTATCGGATCGCCTGCGCTTTGTCCTCGCAAGGAATAGATGCCCCAGGAAATTCCCGAGACCATCATCAGCAAGGCTCCTCCCAGTGGTGGGGCTGACGATACCCCAGGAAATAACAGTACTAATAGCCCTGCAAA
Source organism: uncultured Pseudanabaenaceae cyanobacterium (assembly GCA_938015405.1). Classification (GTDB taxonomy): domain Bacteria; phylum Cyanobacteriota; class Cyanobacteriia; order PCC-9006; family JAAUQQ01; genus JAAUQQ01. The sequence goes on along the minus strand of CALLPZ010000386.1, from coordinate 4,604 downwards.
TGCCAGTACCATCCCCAAGAGTTGCAGCTTTCCTAACCGTTCCCCTGCCCAAATGCCCCGGCTAATCATGGTTGCTTGGACTGCTCCAAAAATGAGTAAAGCCCCGGTTGCAGCAGGCAAGCTCACATAGGCAAAAGAAAATGCTGCTGCATAGACAAACAATGCGAGGCCTGAGCGCCAATTGCCTGCGCTCGCTTTGGGTCCGAAGCGCAGCCTAACCAACAGCCAAAGCACCACTGCCCCGGAGATTAGGCGAATACTGGTAAAACTCGCCGCGTCAATCGTTGTGTTATTCAGCGCAGCTCGGCAGAGCAAAGAATTCCCCGCAAAGGCAACCATGGCCAGGGCTGTCAGGACGATGATGCGGGCGTAGGACATGGGGGAATGCTTTCCTGGGAGTCGGCCCACGGCTGGGCCAGTCACCTCACCACTTGCCATTGCGAGGTTCAATAAACCCCAAATGTGCGAAGTTCGATGACCAGAGCTATACCTCCAAAGTAGACGCCAGTTGCTGCATCCAACAAAGCTTGGAAGCTGCGGTTACTTCTCTGACTACGTTCCCTTTTTCTCTGGCTCTATTAGTGGCACCTGGCGATCGGTGATTTCCACCCCCATCCAATCACTCACCTCCTGGGATAGCCAAGCGACCTCTGGCGTTGTCAGGCCCCCGACTTTGCTTAGGCGATAGTCATGATTCCCGGCCCAGATAATAATCTCTGCCGGTAGCTCTCGGGTTCCCCACTTGTCCTGACGGCGGTGGGCTTTGACCACCTCCACTTGGGTCACATATTGTCGGCGGCTTTGCCGACGGTGCATTGGCAGCTGTCCCAGCAATCGATACTCCACAGACACTGACTTGTCATCAATAAATAACCATTTCTCCAGTAGCAGGCTCATCGTCCAGAGCAGTAGCTTGGAGCCCCAAGAAACGCCCATCCAGGTAACCCAAATCCACCACATCACCACTGCCAAGCCACAACCCCAGCCATTCACGGGGGGTAAGTTGATGCCTTTCCCAAGGCTGGGATTGGGAATGCGGATGATCAGGCGATCGCCCCGATCCCTCAGGCGAATGCGACTCCCTGCCGGACGCCCCCGAGCTGCATCCTTCGCCAGGGCTCGCCCAGACTGTAAGGCCTCCAAAGCCTGCTCTGCCGACTCAAACCGTTTATCTAAAGCCGGCTCAATCATGCCCCGTAGCCAGCGCTGCAACCGCCGTTCCTTGGGCACATGCTGCTCAAACTCAATGCGCAGCTCGCGCTGGGGTAAATCCGCTGGGTGCATTCCCGTCAGCAGATAAATGATCGTTGCGCCCAAGCTGTACAAATCTGAGGCGGGCACGGCACGGCCCCCAAACTGTTCCGGCGGCATATAGCCATAGGTGCCCACCACCGTAATTGTGCCTCCCTGGGTTGCGACCAGGTTTTGCACTGAACCGAAGTCCACTAGCGAGACTTCGCCCACATGGTGAGCGCTGCGGCCTCGCAGCAGAATATTACTGGGCTTGATATCCCGATGAATAATAGAGGGTGAATGTTGGTGTAAATAGCTCAAAATCGCTAACAGTTGCTCAGCCACCTGGGTGACCTCCGCCACTGAAAAAGCTCGCCCCGTCGTCAGTTGCTCTTCCAGGGACTGAGCTTCAATATAGGTCTGCACCAGCACAAAGCCCTTGCAGTCCGGCCCATCAATTTCAAAGGAATCTAAATACTTGGGAATGGCCGGATGGTCCAGCGTCTCCAAAATTTGCGCTTCCCGCTGGAACAGCTTGAGCTGCTCCCATTCAAAGCCAGGACCAAATTGCAGCAGCTTTAGCACCACCGGTTGTGATGTGCTGCGGTCTAGGGCTCTGTAGGTCTGCTGTCCCCCTAAGCCTTTACCCAAGGAGGCTTCAATTTGATAACGCTGGGCCAAGACTTGGCCATTCATTTGGAGTTGGACCATATCCGCGATCGCCTCGTCGAGAGGGATGAGCTGAGAGCTGGGTCGCCCTATTTGGCTGATGTCTCTGAAGAGCTACAGAAGCAACTAAGCTATTTTCGGGAATTACGGAGAGTCCCATGGCTCAGCAGTCTATTTCTCAACGCCTGATCTATCAATTCACCCTGATCTCTACATCCATCATGGCAAGTTTGCTCTGTCTTGGCTTGTTGAGTTGTGGAGCAGGAGAGGACCATAGCCTCAGCGCTTCGTCCCAGCCTCCCAGCCTGGACGCTGCCCCAGCTCCAGAAGCCCCACCGCTGATCGCTGCCACGCTTGCCGGGGACCTGGCCACTGTCCAAGCGATGCTCCAAAGCGGCACCGACCCAAATCTTACTTACCACAGCAATACCGCCCTTACCTACGCTGCCCGGGATGGCTTTACCGACATCGCCCGCCTCCTCGTTGACCAGGGAGCTGAGATCAACTGGATCGACAGCGAAGGCGTGACGCCCCTGATCCTTGCGGCCTTTAAAGGCCATGCCGAGATCGCTGAGCTGCTGCTCGACCAGGGAGCTGATAGAACAGTCAAAGATCAATGGGGACGTACGGCTCTGGACTATGCCCTGCGGCGAGGAGAGGAGGATGCGATCGCCAAACGCTTGCAGCAAGAGAGCTAGCGAAGTCGAGCTCTTCTTAAGAAATGGCCTCAAAGGATTATCAGCCTGAGCGCCCCGGCGACCCCCTACAATTGACTACGCACATATTCACCGCGCAAGCCGTCGTCGTAACCCATGGCCCTCCAGCTTTACAACACCCTGACCCGCAAAAAAGAAGCCTTTGAGCCCCTCGAACCCGGCAAGGTCAACATGTACTGCTGTGGCGTCACCGTCTACGACTACTGCCACCTGGGCCATGCTCGCTGCTACGTGGCTTGGGATGTGCTGCGCCGTTACCTCACCTGGCGGGGCTATGAGGTCACCTACGTCCAAAACTTCACCGACATCGACGACAAAATCCTCAAGCGTGCCCTCACCGAAAAGTCTTCCATGGAGGAGGTCTCTGAGAAATACATTGCGGCCTACATGGAAGATATGGCCCGCCTCAATGTTCTCGAAGCCGATCAATACCCCCGGGCCACCCACACCCTCGATGGCATTAAACGCCTGATTCATGACTTAGAACAGAAAGATGTTGCCTACGCATCTGAAGGGGACGTCTACTTCAGCGTGCGGAAATTTGACGGCTACGGCAAGCTCTCCAATCGTAAGCTTGAGGATATGGAAGCGGGGCGCAGTGGTCGAGTTGATGCTCCTGCAACTGCTGAAGACTCTAAGAAACAAGACCCCTTCGATTTTGCCCTCTGGAAAGCAGCGAAACCCGGTGAACCCTTTTGGGAATCTCCCTGGGGCGACGGTCGTCCTGGCTGGCACATCGAATGTTCCGCCATGGTGCGCGATCGCCTCGGCGACACCATCGACATCCACATGGGCGGGGCTGACCTACAATTTCCCCACCATGAAAACGAAATTGCCCAATCCGAGGCGGTGACGGGTAAGCCTCTCTCCACCGTTTGGCTCCACAACGGCATGGTCAACGTGGGCGGTGAAAAAATGTCCAAGTCCCTGGGCAATTTCACCACCATTCGCAAGACCCTCGATGAGGCCGGCATTCATCCCATGGTGTTGCGGCTATTCCTGCTGCAAGGCCAGTACCGCAAGCCGATTGACTTTACCGAAGAAGCGATCGCTTCAACGGCCAACGGCTGGGAGACCTTGACGGGGGGCCTACTTTTTGGTGAACAGTTTGGTGAGCAACTGGGCTGGGATGCCTCGGCAGAGGTGGATTTGCTGGCAGACGTCTGCGATCGCTTCAACGATGCCATGGATGACGATGCCAATACCTCGGCGGCCCTGGCTGTTCTGTTTGAGTTGGCTAAAGAACTCCGTCGCGTGGGCAATATCCTCTCCCATGGTGGCGAATTGACCGAGGATAGTCAGTTGCTTCAGCAGCAGTGGAAAACCATTGTGGCCCTAGCAGATATTCTGGGTCTTCGAGCACAGGCTGAGGAAGCGGCTGCGGATGGTTTGGATGCTGAGGCGATCGAGGCTCTGATTGCCCAACGCAAAACGGCTAAGGCGGAGAAGAACTACGCTGAGTCGGATCGTATTCGCGACGAGCTTAAGGCCCAGGGCATTACTCTGATCGATAAGCCCGGTGGCGAAGTTCTCTGGACTCGGGATTAGTCTTAGGTGATTTCTCCAAAAGAATAGACCAACGCAGATTCTCCTCCCTGGAGGGAACTCTGTCTGGGATAAACATTTCTAGAAATCGCCTTAGCCTGCTGATTCTCCACTGTGGGCTTGTTCTGACCGTTTGGGCAGAGCTGACCTGTGACGAGCTGTGGGTTAGCGAGAGTGGGGCGCGACTGCATCTGTGGAGCGCCTCATTCGCCCTTGGGCCGCTTGGTTGAGCACCGTTTGCCAATGGGTTGTGGCTTCCCATTTGAGCATGCGCTTCGCTTTGATATTGCTGTAGCGTAGTGGCTTAAAGCTGGCGTTGAGGGACTGATGGTCTAGCCCTCGCGGCAGACTGGGTAAGGAAATTCCGGTATGTCGCTGCAGGCGTTCTGCTGCCTGGGCGATGGACCAGGGGATGGGCCGAGCCTGGGGCGTTGGGATGAT
>CALLPZ010000385.1 GCA_938015405.1 uncultured Pseudanabaenaceae cyanobacterium | reverse complement strand
CGCTGAGTATCCCAGGGAGCATCACAGCGCTGGAACCAAGGGCCATTAAAACTGACCAAACTTTCTGGGGAGCCATAGATTTTCCTGAGGTCATCATTGCAAGTTCTGTCCTTTGAGACGGCTCAGGAGATGACGATGGTTTCAGCCTGTGTGGCAGTTTGGGGGCTGGCAGCCCATCCTGGCAATCTTCATTTCCATGTTTAGCCTAGGCCTCTAGCCTAAACACTTGGTCAATCTGCCAACGCTGTTTTTCATAGCGCAATAGGGTCACGGCATTGCTCTCCCAGGCGGCCTCAAACGATAGCGATTCCAGCTCTCCCCACATTTGCTTAAATTTGGCGCGGTCCAATTTACGGGAGGCCACCGTCATATGGGGGCTAAACCTGGGGTGGTTGTCAGGGAGAAGGCCACATTGCTGGACCAGACATGCTTCTAGCTCAGCTTTGAGTTGTAAAAGCTGTGGTGATCGCACCACATCAATGAACAGCACCCGAGGCGGAAACGCACTAAATCCATCCAGCGTCACTTGCAAAGGCTGCTGCTGCCTCGCAAAATCCGCCAGCGATCGCTTCACAGGCCCAATGGCATTCACCGCCAATTCAAACGGTGGCATCAACGTAATGTGGGGCGGCGCCTTCGCAGTCCGCGTTTGATACCGTGCCGTTAGCTCTTCGACCACAGCCGTCGCCTGCGCTTGAATATCCTCTGGCGGAACCAGGGCGATAAACCAACGAATGAGTGGAGCTGGATTGTCAGGAAGGGGACTCATAAAAACTGGGAATGGACAGGCGATCGCAAAATCTCAGCAAAAAGCGTGGCCAATGCAGGCTTAACGCTTATGCCACTCAAAACTTCGGCACTCAGAAATCTAGCCTATCCGGAGTCGAGCCTTCCCACATTGGATCTTCCCTTTAGCAGCTGCGGAATGCAGCCAAGTTTCTCAGGGACAGGACTCTTTTCGATTATGCAGACTCGCTTCATTTCCACAGCCCTGGTCTTCTGTGCCCTCTTCACCGCGAGTTGCCAGGGAAACCGCGTTGATGCCGCAAATCCGAGTAACATCAATCGCGCCAATCACATCGAAAAGACCAGCCCCACCGAGACCTCTCCCCTAGCCGCTGCGACAACATCTCCTGAAGCGACTACGCCCAACCCAGTTGCTACCCCATCGCCCCTAGCCCAACCCACCGCAGCGCTCGAAACTGCCGCAGCCAAAACCACAGCATCTGAGGCCATCGCCCGTGAAATTGAGACGGGCATCCCTTCTACCGCAGTGGCATCCACGGCAGTAGCAGTCACTGAACAGCCCGGTCCAAAATTCGGCATTCTCACCAACATCCAAGCAGGCGACTACCGCTGCTACGCCAGCATCACCGGCCAGGATGGCAAGCAATACAACCTTGGCGCAACCTTTGAAGTCTGCACCAGCCAATATCTCCACGATGTCGTTCAGTTCACCTATGAGCGCATCCCCTCTTTAACTTGCCGAGACGTCAACTTTGCTGAGGACTGCCCCGAAGTCTCAGCTCAAGATGCAACAGCCACTGAAATCGTCATCACCCAAATCGAGCCCATTGACAGCTCTCAAATCGTCAGCACGAGCTACAGCAATCGGGATTGGAATATCACCGTGAGCAGTTTTGAGCCTTGGTCCGGCATCAATAACACGGGCAATGCGACCTATAAAGGCTGCGACAGTGAAGGCAACTGCATCGAACTCAGCGGCGGAACCAGCACCTGCCGCGATGGCGAATGCTGGACGACCTGGCATAACGGCAATGCCCGCTACTCCATCATCGAAACCCTGGGCGAGGAGCCAAGTCAGACTGCGCGCTTGCTCGTTCTCATTGATGGACAGGTCGGCGTGGATGACTCTACGCTCCAAATCGACAGCTACCCCAATCCATAAAATCGAGTCGGGCTAAGGCCATCAAAAAGGCACGGTCGTCCATAGCAGATGAAATAGTCGCCCTATCGCAAAGTGGACCCAGGAATAAATCCCAGGTCCACCGCCAGTATCTATGTCACTGAAAAGTGACCTAAACCCAAAAACTCAAATACCCCGTCCCAGCCAGCATCTTGAGGCTGATCAAGATCAAAAAAGCCGCGAACATATTGCGCAGCTTATCCGCCGGAACCATATCGGACCACTTCGCTCCCAATGGAGCCCCCAACATCGTGAATGGAGCCACCAACGCCACCGCAGGCCAATATACATAGCCCGTAGACCAGGGAATGAACTCCTGCTGATTCCCCGCCAGCAACATGAACGAAGCGGTTCCCACCAGGGCGATCGGCAAGGTAAACGAGGCTGAAGTCCCTGTGGCATGATTCATGGGCAAGCCGCAGTACAGCAAAAACGGCACACTCAGCGCGCCGCCACCAATACCCAGCACACCAGACTTAAACCCAATCACGGCTCCCACCAAGCTGGCCACCAAAATCGTCGGAAGCTGGGCAGGGACTTCCTCGCCTAAAACCACCTTTTTGCCAAAGAAAATTTTGGTCGCCACCACCACCAGGAACAGGCCAAAAATTAGCTCTAGCAGACCACCATTGAGACGATTGCCAATGAGGTTGCCAACGATCACACCTGCGGCAATGCCACCAATCACTCGCTGAAAGATATCCCAATGGATATGGCCTCGCTTGTGGTGTGCCCAGGTTGACGAAGCCGCCGTGCAAATCATGATGCAGGTCGCCGTGCCCGCTGCCATGTGCATCAGCGCCGACTCGGGCATATGCACCAAACCAAAGAGGAAGAACAGCCCCGGAACAATCACCATGCCGCCACCGATGCCTAAGAGCCCCGAACAGATACCCGCGATCGCCCCCAACCCCACAAATAGGCCCAGGCCCAAAATATCCATCGGCATCACAGAGAACCCTCTTCGACAATCCGAGCAGTCATCGACTCGCCCTTACCATAAAATTGCCTTTGCAAGGGATTTCGGTGCAACTCTCTACAGATTTTACCAGCTTCATCCCATCCCCTCACCGCCACCGACTGAACCAGCAGCGCAGGACCCAGCAGCTTTCAAGAGGTCTGTGGCAAACTGGCACACACCGGTGATGCCCGCTCTATGCAATCCTCTACCGACCCGGCACAAGTCATGACTCCCTACCAAAACCCCATGTTCAAGCCCCTCGCAACCCTTCTCAACAAGCCCGGTTACCTCTCCCTCGCCGCCAGCTTTGGCTTGCTGTCACTGCTGGCCCCCGCAGCCATCACCCTGCCCACACCCCCTGCCCAGGCCGGGACCTGCGCCTCCAACTGCGGCCCCAAGCCTGTCAGGTTCATCCCTGGGCAACAGGTCAAAGTTGAGCTGGTCAACCGCACCGCAGGCATGATTCTCCTGGAAGAAGTCCAGGGCAGCGATCCGATTCCCGTCTCTCCGACTCGCAGCTTCCGCCTGACTCGCCGAGGCGGCACAGTGGAGAACTCCTCTGTGGTGTTTTGGGATTCCTTGGGCAATCCTCTCGAAGTCAAGGTTAGTCAGCCCAGCCAGGATGTTCTGCGCATTGAGGTGAATCCTGGGTTTCGAGCCCCTGGCGATCGCTCCATCTACCTCCAAGACGACGGCAGCGTCCAAATCCTTTAAGCCCTAAACCAACGATGCAATAACCGCATAGACTTGAGTGGCCTCACCCCTTAGTGAGGAGGTCACTCAGGTATGTTTAAAAGTAGGGAAAATCACAGCCTTAGCCCCTCTCAGTTCGGGCAAGGACATGTTTCATAGATTTTGGCGACCGACCTGGAACCGCACCCTAGCGGCCAATGCGTTCGTGGCCATCGCTTACTACGCGTTGGCAGAACTGTCACGGAGTTTGGCCTCTACTCCCAATGATGTCACTCCAGTCTGGCCTCCAGACGGCATCGCGGTCGCCGCAGCAATGATCTGCGGAAAAAGTATTCTGCTTGGCGTCGGCGTCGGCTCTTTCCTAGCGAACATCTGGGCTTTTTGGAATCCCCAAAGCTGGGTCACCCTCATTCTCTCCACCTTGAGCGTGCTCGGCATTGCCGCAGGAACCACCCTGGGAACCTGGCTAGGAACAGGCCTAACCAAGCATGTCCTTCGACGGCGTCATCCCTTCGGACGCGTCAGCAGTACAGTCCAATTTTTACTCTATGCCGGTCTAGTCGGGCCACTGGTCAATGCCACCTTTGGCGTCGCTGTCCTCGTTTTTCAGCAAACGATCGCCTGGACAGACGCTGGTACCACATGGATGACCTGGTGGATTTCCAACGTGGCCGGGATTGTCATCCTTAGTCCCGTACTTCTGAGTTGGAGCGATCGCCTCCAGTTCCGCTTCTCCCCCCATCCATCAAACTCTCCTCCATCACTCCAGAGCAAACCCAAGCCTTTCAGACCACAGGTCAGCCAAGCCTCCCTCCCGGAAGCGCTCTGTCTCGTCAGCCTGCTCCTCATCATTGCCAAAGCCTCTTTTTGGGGCGAGCAGTCCTTCGCCTACACGCTGGTCCCCCTCCTCATATGGGCAGCCTTTCGCCTGGGACGGCTAGGCGCAACCTCAGCCGTCTTGCTCATCACGAGCATGGCTATCCTCGGCACCGTACGAGGACGAGGGGTATTCGCAGATGCCAACCTCAGCAATTCTTTAAGTGCACTCCAGTCTTTCATTATTGTCATCGCCTTCACGGTCCTCATCTTGCTGGCCGTACTCGAAGAACGCAGCACAGCCAACACCAAGCTAAAAACAGCCGTTCAAGACCTGCAAGTCGCCAACAATGCCTTGGCAGATCACAGCGCCAAGCTAGGCCATGCCGTCCGGCTTAAAGATGAATTCCTGGCCATGGTGAGCCATGAATTACGCACGCCACTGATTGGCATCCTAGGAATGTCAGAAATCCTCAACGAAGGAATGCTAGGAAGCCTCAATGATGAGCAGCTCAACGCCATTCAGAAAATCGACAGCAGTGGTCAACATTTACTCTCATTAATCAACGACTTACTGGAGCTCACCAACGTTGAAACAGGCCAACTCAAAATCATCAAAACGTCTGTTGATATCCAAGCCCTATGCCAAGCAAGCTTAAATGCAGTCGCCCCAATAGCTGCTCAAAAGCAGATTCAAATCACCACCAATTTTCCAGATAATCTAGGCAAAATCTATGCTGACTCAAAGCGATTACAACAGGTCTTTATTAACCTACTCAGCAACGCATTCAAGTTCACTCCCGAAGGAGGTCAAGTCAGCTTCACCGTTGCCCCCAACCCAGCCCAAACATGCATTCTCTTTTCCATCCAAGATACGGGGATGGGCTTATCAGAATCCGCGATGGAGGATATTTTCAATCGATTCTTTCAAGTCAATAATCAATTAAATCGGAGTCAAGATGGCCTAGGCCTAGGACTCGCGATCGCCAAGCAATTAGTAGAGTTACATCACGGCAAAATCAATGTCACAAGCGAGTTAGGCCAAGGAAGCTGTTTCACCGTTGAACTGCCCCACAACTTACTCCACTTCCCCAAACCCACCGCAGTCGAAAAAAGTGAAGGATCGCCCTACATCTTGATTGCAGAGGACGATGCCGTCAGCCGGGCCGTCCTCACCAGCTATCTAAAACGACATCATTATCGGCTGGCGATCGCCCACGATGGCGAAGAGGCTCTTGCCCAGGCAGCCCAAGAGAAGCCAGCCTTGATTTTGATGGATATTCAAATGCCAGTTATGGATGGCCTAGAGGCCATACGGCGGCTCCGTCAAGATAAGGCCTTCCAAGATTTGCCCATCATTGCCCTAACAGCCCTAACCATGGAGGGAGATAAAGAAAGATGTCTCCAGGCAGGGGCCACAGCCTACATGAGCAAGCCCGTCCAGCTGAGAAATCTATTGTCGTTAATTCAATCCCAAGCACTCAAGCCC
>CALLPZ010000384.1 GCA_938015405.1 uncultured Pseudanabaenaceae cyanobacterium | reverse complement strand
CCAAGAAGGCACAGATGACGGTGTGATTCCATCGACCTACGTGCCGGGGCGAAATACGGTTTTTATTGCATTGGCTCTTTCCCTCGCTGAGGCCAAACAGGCTAAGGCGATTTACTTGGGTATCAATGCTGTGGATTATTCTGGCTATCCCGATTGTCGGCCTGAGTATTTAGCGGCTTATCAAACGCTAGCTGGCTTGTCTTCTAAGGTCGCTTTAGAAGGCCATGCTCCGGAGCTGAGAGCCCCGTTGGTAGAAGATTCCAAGGTGGATATTGTGCAACGGGCTTTGCGCTTAGGGGTTCCCATTGAAGACACTTGGTCCTGCTATTCCGGTGAAGCCGAACCCTGTGGATGCTGTGATTCCTGTCGTATTCGCGATCGCGCTTTGATTGAAGCTGGTCAGCCTCAGCTCGCCACCTCCATAGGTTGGGAGCGTTATAGGTCGCACCCTGAATCAGTAGAGGCGATTTCGAAGGAGTGAGCCACGGCCCCGACTTCGTAGAAGTCCTACCATCGAGGTGGTTGGACATATGCAAAGCCCTAATTGTTTTCTAGAAGAGAGAACAATTAGGGCCTCTTGTTGAGACAAAGCGGGTGGCGGGAATCGAACCCGCATCATCAGCTTGGAAGGCTGAGGTTTTACCACTAAACTACACCCGCATCTGGCCACTGCCTGCGAATACAAATTCCTGAGCAGTTATTTGACCAATGGCTAGGTTAACACAGTCTTGCTCGCGGTTTGAAGGTAATTTTGGAGCGATCGCCCAAGTTTCTATTGGCAGCCAAAAAACAGCCTTGGGGCGCGTATTTCACTCCAATTAACAAGTGTGTTAATGCTGAGTTCGGAGGAGCTGAATTTCTTCTTTTCTCCCAGGGGCGAGTGATCCCAGCTTCGCAGAGCTTGAAGTCGCCTCTGCAGGGAGATGAGGTGCTTGCTGCGTTTATGTTTCATCTGCATTTCCAGGTGCTATTATCACTACCCAATTGCGCCGGTTTGATTTGCTTCGCTGCAATTCTAGCCAGCCTCGGTCAGTCAGTGGTGAAGCAGGAATATATGGAACAGGCGTCTAGACCGTTGGTGGAGACTGCTGAGCTAGAAGAACGCGAAGTCGTTGCAGAGCCGCCAAACTATTTTTGGAATGTGAAGCCGGTCTCCATACTTCACTGGGGGAGCACCCATAAGCCAGAACTCGCCCTTATGGCGGGGATGAGCTTTGTCACTCTGGCGGTTTCGGGCGCTGCGCTGTCTGTTTTACTAAGCCCCCACTTGGGGCAGGCGATTACCTACGAACCTTTGATTGATGATGCAACCCTCGCTGCAAGCCGTCGCATCACTCTGGGAGAACAGCTTTTAGGCCAAGTCGCTCGGGTTTTAGAGATTGAAATTGTTGAAACCCAAGGCCCGGAGGTCGGTCATCGTAGCCGTACTGTTCCAGCAATGACCATTGTTGCCCAGGCAGATAAAGCGGCCCCCATGCCCGAGGCAGACTTGACTGTGGGGCTGAAGGCGATGGTGATTGCAGCGGGGGTTGGTTTAGGAGTGACTGGGTTAATGCGTTTGCTACCCCTGTTGCCCCCTTTGCCACCTATGGGAAAGCAACGGCGACAGCCCCTTGCCCAACGTTTGAAGCCGACCGTGGGTGGAACTCATCCCTTGGCCCCAGTGTCTGCATCCTCTCGGTCATCACAAACGCTAATGCCGGGGGCGCTGACGTCCTTGGCAATGCCAGGACATGGAACCCATGCTAGTCAGGATGTAGCTGTCGCTTCTCATCAAGGCACGAGCTTGAAGTCTTCTGCTCGGCGGGGCCGGCGAGATAAGACGCTTGGGCGGGCTCAGCGCTCCAATCAGGCTGTGAATCCAGGCCAAAGAAGGTCTCAACGGCAGCCCCACGCTAAGCATGGAGACTTAACTGAATCTCGCCGTCGCCCAGTCTCGGGTGACCCAGGACAGAGGCGTCAGTCCCCTCATAGGCCTCCCAATAGGCAGCCTAGCCCCACAAGCTTTGTGCAACTCAATGCGTTTTCTGCTTCACCCGCCGTTCAAGGGGCTGGGGCTCCTCGCTCTGTGTTGTTGCCTAATGCTCATTTTCGGGCTACGCCATCGGGGCAGGCAAGCGTCCCTGGAGACATGCTGAACGATCTGGATGTGCGGCGACAGTATCCTTTGAGCGATCGCCGTTAGTCCGAGTGGCTGTTCTTGAGGAAGACCATTACTCTGATGCATTGCTGCTACGAGCACTGAGGGTGAGCCATTCCTCAATCAAGGCTGCATTCCAAAGCCATTGGGTCTCTTGATTCCTGCCCAGGACCTTCGGGTTGAAGGATTTAATATCTTCTGCTGTGACAAAGTCATAGCCATCGATCGCTTGATTCAACAGGTCTGACTGCTCTCCGAGGGGCTGCTGGAGAGCTCGCTTTTGCTGGATCAGGGCAATGCCAGCTTTGGCGGACAGATAGAGCCGCTGTGTGGCTTCATCTTCACTGCCTTTCAGTTTCTTGCTGGCTTTCTCCCAGTGATTTTGAGCTTCGTCCAGATCTCCTTTGGTATAGGCTGCAAAGCCCAGAGCCGTCAGATATTGGACATTCTCCTCATCTTCTTTCAGGGCGTAGTACCAATAGCGGTAAGAGTCATCAAATTCGCCCGCTCCCAAGTCAGCGTTGACTTGCTTTTGCCAATTCAGGCGACCGAGTAGGAAGTTGGTCTCTGGGGTAAAACTTTCTGGATCTGCGACGCCTAAGGCGGTCTCGGCTCCATCCATGGCGCCACGGTTTAGCAGTTGAGTCACAAGTTCATTGCCCTCAGCTGAATTGCCATCGCCAAATGCATCAATGGCATTCTCCACCAAGCTATTGGTTTCGCGAAAGTCCCTAGGGCTCAAGGGCGTAATGTCTTCCGTGGGAGCTGGAGAAGGGTCCCCAAGGCGGCTGAGACCCCAACCTGCGCTACCAATCAGTCCAATGGCTGCGATTCCTCCCAGGGCTAGGAGTAGAGGGCGTTTAGAGCCTGAGCTGCGGGTTGATGGAGAGCCTTGTCGATTCGAGGGAGCATTGCTCTCTCCTGCTAGGGCTAAATCATCGCTATCACTCAGGGTCAATGCCGTTTCCAGATCAATGGGACCGGCAGGATCTTCCTCAAGGGGCGTCTGGTGGTCTAGATCATTCTTGCTAGGACGAACTAGGGCTAAATCGCTAACACTGCCTGGAGGACGGGGAGGAGAAGTTCGGCTTGCTGCGGGCTCAGAATCCTCCTCTTCTCCCCAGAGGCTTAAGGTGGCGGCTGTGGCAGGATATGCTGCACCCAATCCAGCTTGAGTGGCTGCTGGATTGACGGAAAAGCTACGGGAGCCAGACTCTAACAATGCCTCTGATTCAGAGCTTGGGCGAACCAGTCGACCTTCGAAATTAGTTTGCAGATAGAGGATGGGCAAAGCCCAGTAAAGCTGGTTGGAGCCGTAGCTGGAGATGAGTCCCTGGCGAGCGCGGCAGAGGCTGACATCCAAGGGATGGCCAAATTTGAGATTGCGATAGAACAGGCGGCTGAGGTTGAGTGCAACCTGATCGGGGATGCGCTCGGCCATGGCTAGCACGCTGGGAATGCCTCGGTGGATCAAGGCTTCCGCCAAGGTTCGTTCGCCTTTGAGGTCAAATTCGTCACTCGTGGCGGCTTGGGTGCCCAAGCAGGAGTTGAACACAGCGAGTTTGATGCCGTTATTGACGAGTAAGCCTGCCAAGTCATCGCCGTTGAGGTTTTCGGTTAGGCCAGTATGGGCATTGACCAAGTGAAGTTTGCCACCGGAGGCTCCGGGACTGCTGTGTCCTGCAAAGTGGAAGACCTGGTAATGGGCCTGTTCCAACATCTGGGTCAAGGACTCCCGACCCGGCTGTTCTAGGAGCGTCAGCTCGATGTGGGGGTACTGGTTGGGGCTATCGCTACTGCGGTGGTTCTCCAGCTCTTGCTGGAGCTGCATGGCTTCTCGTTTGAGCTCCAGGTTCGCTTGGTCTGTCGGGGCGGACAGCACCATCAGAATATGCAGCGATGTGGGTAAGGGAGGTTCAGTTAAGGTGTGCCGTTGGGCTGGAGCGACGGTGGTAAAGCTGCTGTGGTAGCGAGAAAAGACGATGTCTGTCGCAGCGGCTAGGGGACGATTGGCCGCGTGGAGGACCTCCCAGGGCAGGCGGGGGAGGCGATCGCCTTTCATACCTAGGCGCAGCCGTAGTGGTTGCTCATGGTTCTGGGCAACTCCTTGAGCCATGACCCAGGCATCTCGAATCGTCCCTTGGAACAAGGCATCGTAGAGCTCTTGCCCCAGCTGGACGAGGGCAGACTCTGGAGCAATGGCTGCCCCATTACCGCTCTTAGTTCGCCCAACGCCCAGATTCCCTTCCGCTTCCAGAGGATTGAGCGTGATCACCTCGTAGCTGTCTTTGGCGTTTGGCCTGGGCACTCCACCTGAGCTGTCCCGGTTAACAAATTCTGCCAAGGGCTCCGTAAAAACATGACGGGCCCGGGCCAGCCAGTCGTCTACGGGCCATTGCACCTGCTCTTCAGCCAGGGGCACACCAGGCTCCATCCACTCCACACGAACTAAATATTCGTCGGAACGAACCGGCGTAATTGATAGATGAAACTCCTGCACCATGGCTCAATGCACTCCCCCATTGGGAAAACGGTAGATAGTCGAATCTTTGTTCAAGGCATCCCTTTTGCTGACTACGAATGGGGGTAGGGTGACTCAGGATAATTCTCACCAAAGTCTGACATTTCTCCAAACTTTCAAAAAGTGGCTCAAGCCCCCATGGAGTATGACCTCTTCTAAGGTAAGGCTAGGTAAAAAGTTTGGGGATGACCCTAAAACACCGTGACGACTGATCTCATCTTGGCAAAAACTATTCTTTGTAAAATATTTTTCTTGTGAAATGCGTGTAATTGCTTAATGAAATCCTGGGAGTATCCCGGATTTAATCAGGCTTTACAACAGCCTTTAGGACAGATTTAGCTTTGGGGCTGAATGAGAAATTAGGCTCTCACCCAGGCTCTCTAGGCACTGGCCTGGGTGACTGGGACGAGAGGTCAGAATTAAGCTTGTAATGCCCGCCAGCGATCGCGGACCTCCTCAATCTTGAACAGCGCTTCAAAATTGAGCCCCTCCTTGGCATAAAGCTCTGCGCCGCCCTGTTGGCGATCCACCAGAGCAAGAATGCGGTCCACGCCGTAGCCGGCATCCCGGAGGCGCTCAACGGCCTGGAGGGCAGATTTGCCGGTGGTGACGACGTCTTCCAAGACCACAACATTGGTGCCTGGTTCCAAGGCAAGCCCTTCGATATAAGCCTGGGTGCCATGGCCTTTTGCAGCCTTACGAATAATCAGAGGCGCAATGCTTTGCCCCTCATAAACCCCCACAACGCTAACGGCTGTAACCATGGGATCTGCACCTAGGGTTAGGCCTGCCACAGCCGTTGTTCCCTGGGGCAGCATTTCTAAGAGCAGGCGTCCGACACCAACCGAGCCTTCGGGGTGGAGTGTGACCTGCTTACCATTGATGTAATAGGTACTGCGTTGGCCCGAGGTTAAGACAAAGTCTCCTTCGCGGTACGCCAGCTCACAGAACAGATCTAAAAGCTTCTGGCGTACGGTGCCTGAGTCCGCTGTTAGCCATGGGCTGGGCGCAGAATTCATCATCTTAATTTCGGTGCTAGTGTAGTGGCTTCTTCTCGCCCAAAGAATAAGCTAAAATCAGCGACCTTAGGCGTTAGACAACCCCAATTTGCGTTTTCTTTGGCGTCCTAGGGGACTGTCGAGTCTGGAGCTGTAAGCGTAGTAGGCCAGATCTGGGTGAAGGAATTTCTCCGTCGTCTTGGCGAAAACCCTGTTCTCAGGCAGGGTCAGCACTGGGCGAAATCATCTGGTCGCGCTATAAGAGGCTAGTTCAACCGTCACCCTTGAGGTTTGTATTGATGAAATTCCAATTTAAATTGCTGCTGGGGACTGTGCTCCTGGCCGCTAGTGGTGCTGCCTTGTCTCCGGTGAATGCTCAGCAATTGCCAGATACGGACTCCTGGGGAGCCACGTTGGATAACGCTTTCAATGGTTCTGGCACCATCTACGACACCCAAACGACCGTTGGTAATCTTCGGGCGCTGTTTGGAACCGGGGCAGGTCTATTTCGCCGGGGTAACTACCCTGAAATCGCGATTGAGCGTGATTCTCGGGAGATCGAGAGAGTTTATCGCAACATGCTGCAGGATCAGGTCGCTAGCGATCCTGAAATCCGCGTGATTGATTTGCCTAACCCCTTTGAGAGCTCTTTGTTGGTTGAGCCTTCTATCTTCTCTCGCCAGGCGAATGGTACGGAATTCGTTTATGAACAACCTGGGTTCTAGAGGCTTCTAGGCATCCTGTTCGAGGCGATAGTTTTACGACTTTATGCTCTAGGCCGTCGTGATGGGCAGGTTGCTGGTTTGTAAAAGAGCTCTAATGAGTCCAAGCAAAAGCTAATGGCTTTTGCTCGGACTCAAGCTTTGTAGGAGATCCGAAGCTTTAAAGTCAAACTTTAGAGAAAATCCAGGGTACAGGAGTTGAACCTGTCTAAGGCGAATTATGAGTTCGCTGCCTCAACCGCTCGGCCAACCCTGGTAACTTTCGATGCTTGGTTTCTACCCTTCGACGTCCTGAGTCGTCAAGAGGCTACGCCCAATTTTCTCCGTATAGCTTAGCTCAGTTCCGCAAGACTGTGGCCCGGGGCTAGCCATTTTATGGGGTAAGCTTGGGCAGCATCGGTAGGGTATGCAATCTATCATTACAACCCTACGCAGTATTTCTCGCTTCTTGCTGGCACCCGAGGTTTCACATCATGCCTTGGGATTGCTTTCCTTCCTTGTTGAATCGCTATGCCTGCTAAGCCCATGACCAAGTCTTCTGCAAAGTCGGCACCCGCTCAAACCGTTCGCTTGCGGGTGTCTTTGCTATACACGCTGTCGATGCTCTTTCTGATGATTGTGGCTGGCATTATTGGCATGACCCTCGGGAATAGTTTGGGGCGAGATGCCTTGAAAGGTGTGACCCAACCCGACTTTGGTTTGAGTAGTCGTACAACGACGCGGGGGAATGAAGAGGAGGATGAGCCTGCCCCAGGGCAGGAGGTTGCGTTTCTGTCTGAATCAGAGGTGTTGACCCAGGTGAAGGAGCGCTTGGCGAATAAGGGCTTGGCTCCGGCGAAGCCTGTCGTTCCGGTAGAAGCTGCGGCTGCCATTGATGCCGATGCTGAGGGCGATCGCCCCAATCAAGTTGGTTTCCCCATTGTCAGTAAGGACGGTGGTGTTTTGATGGAAGTGGTGGGGGTGAAGCCAGAGAATGGCTCTTTTGTTTTGGATGTGAATTTGCGTAATGAGGGCACTAAGCCCGTGCGTTTCCTCTATAGCTTCCTAGATGTGACGGATGATCAGAATCGTCCGCTAAGTGCTACTGCTGAGGGCCTTCCGGGGGAGCTACAGCCCCTGAGTGATACCTTCTCGGGCCGGATTCGCATTCCGAAAGCCTTGATCAACGGGGTGGATAGCCTGGTAGTGTCCTTGACTGATTACCCTGAGCAGAAAATTCAGCTTAAGCTCTCTGGTATACCCGTTGTGCAAAGCGGGAATTGATCGTGCGGGGTTTGTAATGTGGGTGCCATCGCTATCAGCAGGTTGGCTTGAGCTAGGATGCAAAACTTCTTGACTTGGGGAGATGGCTCGCAGCGGCTGGGGATCGTGCTGGGTCTGATTGCGCTGAATGCTTTCTTTGTGGCAACTGAGTTTGCGGTGGTCTCGGCCAGGCGATCGCGTATGGGGCAGCTGGCGGTTGAGGGTGATGCTTCGGCGCGAACGGTTCAGAAGCTGCAGCGTCGGATCACCCGTTTGCTTTCAACCACTCAGTTGGGTATTACACTGTCCAGTCTGGCCCTGGGCTGGATTGGTGAAAGTACGGTGGGTAGCTTGGTGCGCTATTGCCTCTCCAGCTTGGCGATCGCCCATCCATCCTGGGGGAGCTTGGCCCAGCGAGATTGGCTGGTCCATAGTTTCTCCCTGCCCATTGCCTTTCTTGGTGTGGCCTACTTGCAGATTGTCTTAGGAGAGCTTGCGCCTAAGGCCTTGGCATTGTTGTATCCAGAGCAGCTTGCTCGTCTACTCGGTCCCTTTGGCTGGACGATTGCTCGGGTTTTCGCGCCCTTAGTTGCCTTTTTGGATCTGTCAACGCGGTTGTTTCTGCGTTTATTTGGGGTTCGCTATAGCAGCATTCCGGGCATGGGGCAGGTCACGGCCCAGGAACTGCAGTTCATTATTGAAACGGATAGTGAGTCAGGGCTCCAAGCGCAGGAACGTCAGCTACTGAGTAATGTTTTTGAATTTTCGACGGTATCGGCTGGGGAGGTCATGGTGCCCCGAGCCAGTTTGGTGACCTTGCCTCGCCAGGCAGTGTTTGCAGATTTGCTAGAGGTCATGGGGACTTGTGGTCACAGTATCTATCCGGTCATTGCGGATTCCCTAGATGAAGTCTTGGGGGTCGTGGACTTCAGAGCCCTAGCTGAGCCGCTGCGTCAAAATGCCTTGCATCTCAATACGAGTTTGCTTCCTTGGCTGCAGGACGTGCAGTTTGTGCCGGAGTCGATGGCATTGCAGGAGCTCCTGGGGCTGATGCAGCGGGCGGAACAGGGCCTGGCGATTGTTGTGGATGAATATGGCGGCACAGCAGGCTTGATCACCCTCCTAGACTTGATGGAGGAGGTGTTTGATGGAGCCTCTCCACGCAGTGCCCTAGGTGACCCTCGCTTTAAGCGCTTGGATGATCAGACTTACCAGATCCAAGCCCAGGTGGAGTTGGAAGAGGTCAATGAGTATCTTGAAACGGGCTTACCCCTCTCAGAGACTTACACGACCTTAGGTGGTTTTTTAATCCAGCTACTGCAGCATGTTCCCCAGACTGGAGAGCAAGGTCAGTATCGCAATGTTTCACTAACGGTGATTTCCATGGAAGGCCCAAGGTTGAAGTGGATTCAGTTGGCAATGCAGCCCATGGAAAGCGAAGTTGCGGTTGCAGACTTGGATGTGGATGGGGGTTGAGCGGCTCTCATGATTACGCCATGGTTAGCAATGGATTTTGTGATTTTGTGACTGTGCAGGATTGTCGACTGGTCCTTTGGAATTCTTTAGGAATCTAGACATCATGTTAGTATCTGTGTGATTTCGGGATTTGATCTCGGGCTCCCCGTGTAGTTGGAGTGCCACTTTGAATCAATTTGATTCTGGGGCACTGTCTTGGTCTTAACGGGGGCCCGTCGTGGTTGAGGATTATCGAGGAATAACACCGCATGTCCCAGAGACAAGCAGCATCCAACGGGCAGCGTCAGCTAACTGCTCCTGTCCGCGTTGGTGTCATCGGGGTTGGCAATATGGGGCAGCACCACACCCGGGTGCTGAGTTTGCTGAAGGATGTTGAGCTTGTGGGCGTTTCAGATGTTTCCGTTGAGCGGGGCATCGAGACAGCTGCGAAGTATAGCTGCCGGTTTTTTGAGAATTATCAGGACATGTTGTCCTATGTAGATGCGGTTTGCGTTGCGGTCCCAACCCGCTATCATTATTCCGTCGGTATGGCCTGCTTAGAGGC
>CALLPZ010000383.1 GCA_938015405.1 uncultured Pseudanabaenaceae cyanobacterium | reverse complement strand
GTGCTGTTTCGCCTCGGCAATATTTGCCAGACAAAGCTCCAAACGCCGATGGATGCAGGCTGGCGTTTCCTCTATCGCAGTGGTCTAGTGTTGAGTGGCTTATTGGGCGCGATCGCCTATGGCTTCTTTAAGCTCTGGCGCTGGCCCCTGCTGTGGATTAGCCGACAGCGACTGGCCTATGGAGATCGCGCAGCGGTGGACCTCTTGGGTGACCCCAATGCCTACAGCCGTGCCCTCCTCGCCTACAGCCAAGCCCTCACAGATGCAGTCACAACTGCTGAACAAACCCCACCGCTCCTAGAAGCCTTTGAACTCGTCCTCCCCCTGGGACTTCCCGATGCCCTCACGGCGAGCTTTGCGCCCACAGCGCTACCGCGTGAAGCAAGGTTTAACTGGGATGCCACTAGCCCCTATCGTCGATGGTTAAACCTGAACAATAGCCATGAGCCCTTGGGCGATCGCCTCACCCATATCGCCACCTACGCCAAACGCAGCCAGGTGGCCAAGGAAGTGGAGTTAACAACAAAATCCACCCAAGTTCTCAACCCCCTCCTTGCCTTCAAAACCTCAAAGACCAGCCAGCGTCGCCAAGCCTTAAATGATAGCTTCGCCGCCTGGAGACCTCTGCTGTATCAAGGGTTTCCATTCTATGGTGCGGCCCTAGGTTTGGTCTTGGGGCTGGGCTTGTGGGCCTTGGGGGCGACGGCGAGCCTATTTGGCGGCTGGTGGTTTGACTGGATGTATGGCGATCGCCAGCTCTTGCGGGGCTGCATTCCCCTGGGCATTGGCATTGGCCTAATTATTCGCACAAATGCTTTCTTCCCCCAACGGGCCAACCGTGAGAAGTCTCCGGAAGCTGCTGCTGCAACGCTCCTGCCAGACCCCGAGAAGCTTCCCATTGCGGCGGAGCCGGTTGAGTTTAGCGGCAAGCTGGTGGGTCGGCCTGGCGTGGCCAATTGGTTGGGCCAGGACCTATTGTTGCTGAGCGAACAGGGGCCGCTGCGGTTGCATTGGTGTTCACCGTTGGGGCCTGCGGGCAATCTTTGGCCTAAGTTTTTGCGGCCTAGCTTTTTGCTCAACCGTGAGGTAATTGTGACGGGCTGGCTGCGGCGCGGAGCAACGCTGTGGCTGGATGTGGAGCAGATTCGCACGGCCAGTGGCGGTAAGTCTTCCCAGCGCGGTCACCCCATGTGGGCAGCGGTGATGGCAGGAATTGCGCTGCTGTGGACAGTGGTGATTTTATTGCCTGCGCGTTAGAGGAGCAGATAATACGCAAACTTAGGCGGCACAGCTAAAAGTCCTGACTGGAGCAAGAATCAATTGCACCTTAAGTTCTAAGGGCTGATTTTGGAAGCTGCGGTATAGGCCCTCAGTGGGCGCATATTCAATCACCACATCATCAGCAGCGTGACTGCAGGCTGTGGCTTGGTTAAAGCCCTCCAGTTGGAATGCAGATTCTAGGAGGCGTTTGAGTTGCAACATTTGGAAGGCTACTTGCTCCATGGTTGCGGGGGGTTCTGAGGGATGCTGTTTAACGGGCAGGCCGAGCAGATCGAAGCTAACGATGGGCTGGCTCAGAGTGGTTTGATTGGAGCCAGTTTGGTAGCGGGCGTATTGATTGCAGGACATGGGATCATCTCGCCAGAGCTGAAGGATGCTGCGAATTGATGCTCGGATGCTAAGCGATCGTTTTAACGGTGCTTTGCAAGATTAGCCGGTCCCAGAGTTGAGAGTTTGAGTCGAAATGACTCTGCACTTGAGATGAGCTTATCTAGGCAAGTGCTTTTTGAGCGTTTCATGGGTGGCATTCTCTAAACTGGCCTACCTGCCAAACATTCTTAGCCCATTGCTCGTGCTAGCGAACTTCCAGCATGAACCACCACAACTTCCTTCAATTCCTCATCAGCGTTCTCTGTAGGCGAACGCTGAGGAAACGGTGACGAAACGCGCCGCCCCATACCTTGAATTCAAGTTCAACCGAGCCCCAAGAAAACCAGCAAAGGGAATCGTTGAGCACCTTTCACCCATCAACCAAGCAGCCAGCGCTGGGTGAGTGTTACTGCAAATTCAAGGAGAAATCCTCATGGCTATCCGATTTGGCACCCCAGGCAACGATCACCTGACGGGCACCGACCAAAATGACCTAATCTTCGGCGCAGCAGGCGACGACAAACTCGAAGGCAAAGCTGGAAAAGACCTCCTCATCGGCGGCAAGGGCAATGACCAAGTCAGCGGCGGTGACGATGAAGACTCGCTGTTTGGCAACAGCGGCAACGATATTCTGATTGGCGACAAAGGCAATGACACCGTCATCGGTGGCAGCGGCAATGACAAGCTCGTCTGGAACAACGGCGATGGTAGCGATCGCATGCGGGGCGGAACAGGCTACGACACCACCCAAGTCAACGGCGCATTGGCATTAGGCGACGACTTCACCCTCCAAGGCAACAAGGCTAACCAAGCCATTTTCAATCGCAATAACCTCGGCCAATTCACCCTCACCGTCGATGGCGTTGAGAAATTTGAAATCAACGGCGGCGGCGGTAACGACAAGCTGGAAGTTAAGAACCTCTCCAAAACTGAGGTCCAGAAGGTCGTCTTTAACGGCGGCGAGGGCAATGATGTTTTGGACGCAACTAAAGCCAAGGTCTCCATCTACGCCGACGTTGGCGCGGGCAAAGATACGCTCTATGGCAGCAGCAAAGATGACCGTATCTCCGGCGGCGATGACGTTGACAAGCTCTACGGCAATGGCGGCAATGACAAACTAATTGGCGACAGGGGCAATGACTTTATCGATGGCGGCAAAGGCGATGACCTGATTGTTTGGAACAACGGTGACGGTAGTGACCGCATGCGCGGCGGCAAGGGCTACGACACCGTTCAGGTCAACGGTGCCTTAGCAGCAGGCGATGACTTCACTCTCCAGGGCAACAAGGCCAATCAAGCCATCTTCAACCGCAACAACCTCGGCCAATTCACCCTCACGGTCGATGGAACGGAGAAATTTGAAATCAATGGTGGTGGCGGTGACGACAAGCTCAAGGTCAAAAATCTTTCCCACACCGAGGTCAAAACAGTTGCCTTTAACGGGGGGGATGGCGATGATGTGTTGAATGCAACTCAAGCCAAAGTCTCCATCTACGCCGATGGCGGTGCGGGCAAAGACAAGCTCTATGGCAGCAGCAAAAAAGACCACATTTCCGGTGGCGATGGCGTGGATGCGCTCTACGGCAATGGCGGCAAAGATATTCTGATTGGCGATAAAGGCAATGACCGCATCTACGGCGGCAAGGGCAATGACCTGCTGATTTGGAACAACGGCGACGGCAGCGACCTAATGCGCGGCGGCAAGGGCTACGACACTGTTCAGGTGAATGGTGCGACGGAATTGGGCGATCGCTTCCGGGTGAAGGCGAAGGGTGACAAAGCCATCTTCCAGCGGGTCAACCTAGGGAAATTTGCCCTGAATATTGATGCAGTGGAACAGCTCGAAGTCAATGGCGGTGGCGGCGATGAGACCTTCACTCTGGAGAACCTAGCCCCCACCGATATCAAAAAGGTGGTTTTCAACGGCGGCGAGGGCAACGATCGTCTCAGTGGCCAGGACGCCCGCGTCAAAATCCAGGCCGATGGCGGAGAAGGCCATGATGTCCTCCTAGGCAGCAATCAGAACGACCGACTCGCAGGGGGTCAAGGCAACGATAGTCTGACCGGCGGCGCAGGCCGTGACCAGTTTGTCTTTGAAGGTGATAGTCGCTTTGGCCAGGCGAATTTGGGCAGCGATCGCATCACTGACTTCCAGCAGGGCTACGACAGCATTGTCATCGACAAGACGGTCTTCAGCTTCTTAGCCAGCGCAGCAGGCGGTGCTCTAGATGCCAGCGAGTTCGAACTGGTCCAACCCGGCCAGTCCGCAGCTGAGAGTGATGCCTTGATTTCCTACAACCTGGGCACCGGACAGGTCTACTACAACGCCAACGGCAGCCAACCTGGCTTTGGAGATGAGGGAGGTCTCTTTGCCACCTTGGAGAACCGTCCGGTTCTGACCGCCCAGGACTTCCAAGTTCAAGCCTAAGAACGGAAAAGAGGAATCCTAAGAAGTTGTTTTGTGTGTCTGAATCCTCATAAAAGTGAGAGATTCTGCCAAGAGCTTAGCTGTCATGGCTAAGCTCTTTTTTTCCAGATTTCTCGGTCGCCGCTAGTATTTTGGGTCAGGCCTGCTGAAGGATAGCCGTTCTATAACCTTCACAAAACTTTCTCAATTCCCTGCATTCCCCGACTTCAACGGGATTGTCATCTCTCTAAAATCCCAAGCCCACACAGACCAGAGCCATTCCATTATTTCCAGTCCAGGAAGTTCGTATAATTTCCATAACTCAGGTGTCGAGCGGAGTTCCGACCTTTGACACAAGCATCTGCCCCATCACAGCTCCAAATCCAGCTCTTCGAAACCTTCACCCTCAGCGCCGATGGCACAGCTCTCAAAAAGCTCAACCAGCGCGAACGGTGCCAGAGCCTGCTGGGCTACCTCATCATCCATAGCGGCCAAGACATCCCCCGCAGCAAGCTGGCTTTTCAGCTCTGGCCCGACTCTACCGATAGCCAGGCCCTCACCAACCTGCGCCGCGAACTGCACTACCTCAAACGCGACCTACCGGGGTTTGAGGCCTGCCTCTCCATCAGCAACAAAACCCTTCGCTGGAACCAAGAGGCCCCCTGCAGCATTGATGTGGCGGAGTTTGAAACGGCCCTGCAACAAGCCCAAGTAGCCCAACAGGCCGGAGACCATGTCGCCCATTGCGATGCCTTAGAACAAGCGGCCCAACGCTATCAGGGACAATTACTGCCCCACCTCTACGATGAGTGGATTCCCCCGGAGCAAGAACGCCTTCAGCAACTGGCCACCCAAGGGTTGCTCGGGCTGGTTGAAGGCTTACAGCAGCAGGCAAAATATCGCACCGCCATCCGTTACGCCCAGCAGGTGCTGCGCCTCGACAACCTCAACGAAGCGGGCCACATTCGCCTGATTCAACTCCATGCCCTCAGCGGCGATCGCGCCACAGCCCTGCGCCTCTACCACCACTGCATGACCCTGTTCATGGAAGAACTGGGCGTAGACCCCAGCGCAGCCCTACAAAAGGTCTACGACGACCTGCTCAATGAGCCAAACGCAGAGCCAGCAGGGCAATCTCAAACAGTTGCTGAAACATCTTTATTACCAGCACCCAACGACAGCATTCAAACTCAAGCGGCCTCTCCCCCTGGGACTGAAGCTGATGTCACACGCACCGATTGGGGAGCAGCCGTAGATACATCGCTGTTCTACGGTCGCCAAGAAGAACTACAAACCCTAACCCACTGGGTAGATCGCGATCGCTGTCGCCTCATCGCCATTCTGGCCATGGGCGGCATGGGCAAGACCATGCTCTCCGTCAAACTGGCCGAGCAGATGGCTGAGCAACTGAATTCAGCGGGAGAGCCCGTTTTTGACTGCGTGATCTGGCGTTCCTTGCGCTACGCCACTCCCTTCAAGGACTTTGCCACAGACCTCCTCGGTAGCCTCTCTAACCAAACCGAGACCCAGGCCAGTCCAGCACGCTTAGCCCGCTGGCTCAGAGAATCTCGCTGCTTAATCGTCTTGGACAACCTCGAAACCATTCTCCAGGGTGGCGAAGAGGCTGGCTACTTCCGCCCCGGCTACGAAGGCTACGGCGAAATGCTGCGCATGTTTGCCGAAGGGGCTCACCAGAGCTGCCTGATTCTCACCAGCCGAGAAAAACCAGCAGAGGTGGGGACCTTTGAGGGCATGGACCTACCGGTGCGATCGCTCCAGCTCCAGGGCTCAGCGGAAGTCGCCGAAGCCATCCTCCAAACGAAGGGATTATTGGGAACGGCTGAAGAGAGACAGCAGCTCAGTCATCGTTATGACAACATCCCCTTAGCCGTCAAGATCATTGCCAGCTCCATTCAGGAGCTATTCGATGGTGAAATTGAGCCCTTCTTAGCAGAAGAGGCTTTTTTGTTTAATGGCCTGCGGCGGTTGCTCGATCAACAGTTTGAGCGTTTATCCCAGTTGGAACAGAGCATTATGTTTTGGCTGGCCATTAACCATGAAGGGACTTCCATTGGGGACCTGGCCGAAGATCTGATTCCCAAGGTGCCTCGCACGGCAATTCTATCGGCGCTGGAGTCACTGAG
>CALLPZ010000382.1 GCA_938015405.1 uncultured Pseudanabaenaceae cyanobacterium | reverse complement strand
GGTACTGAGGCGGCTGTTTTGGTCGCTCAGTAGGCTGTCTTGACGGTTCAGCTTGGCTTCTTGTTGGGCAATGTCTTGGTCGCGTTTGGCAATGTCTTGATTGCGCTGGGCGATTTGCTGAGCCACTGCATCTCGTTGGCTAATGAGTTGCTGTTGCTCCTGCTGGAGTCGCTGAGCTTCGTTTCGGAGGGTTTCTGCCCGCTGGGCCACTTCTCCCAAGCGAGCTTGGGTTTCTTGCTGGCGGTCAATGGATTGCTTGAGGGAGGTGCGGGTGAGGTTGAGGCGATCTTCCGCTGCGATCTGCTCTTGGCGAGCTTGATCCCGCTCCTGTTCGATGCGTTGACGTTCGGCTTGAGTTTCTTCGAGCTCCGCGCGAGCCCTGCGCAATTTCCTTTGAATTGACTCTAATTCAAAAACACCGGTACGCAGCTGACTATTGGTGGCGAAGAGAATAGCAAGGGTGGTGATCGAAATGATGCCACCGGTCAGGATGGTGATGGCGACGGCGGTTTTCTTGGGCCGCATGCCAAAGAGACTAAGCCTTGCCTTGCCAATCTTCGTGCCGAGACGATCGCCGATGGTCGCAATGACACCGCCGAGTATGAGGATAGAAAGAACAAGGGTAACCCCGGCCATGGATGGTGATGCAACATTCGATAATGGCCAGGCTAACCGGCTGACTTGATAACCCTATCATTTTGAGACTGAGGAGTTTCGAGTCAGCTGAAAGTGGTTATAGCCTGTTGCGTTGTTGCTCGGAAGCCCTAGGCAAATTGCTGACTTAGGGCGACGGGATTATGGACGGTGATCTTTTTCTTGTGAATGGTGATTAAGCTTTCCTGGCGCAGGTCGCCCAAGAGGCGGGTGATGGTCACACGAGTTGACCCAATGGCCTCCGCGATCGCCTGGTGAGAAAGCTTGAGATCAATCGTCACGCCGCCTGCGGGATTGGGAATACCAAAGTCGCGGCAAAGAATGAGCAAGAAGCTAACCAGGCGTGACCCCATGTCTCGGTGGGCCAGGGTCTCAATCATCATCTCCGTCTGCAAGATGCGAGAAGACAGACCCTGGAGCATCAGCATGGCCAAGTCGGGATTGGCCTTGAGTGCCTTTTCTACCTGCTCAATGGGAACGGAGAGAAGTTCCACTGGAGTAAAGGCAACAGAATGATAGAACCGGTCTGAGCGCTGGCCCATGACCAAGGACAAGACGCCAAAGACGCTGTTCTCTTTTAAGAGAGCGACGGTGATCTCTTCGCCGGATTCGTAAACTCGGGACAGTTTGACTGCACCAGAGAGAAGGAAATAGACCCGTTCTGCTGGATCTCCAGGGAAGAAGATTGTTTTACCTCGTTCAAAGGTATCAACCGAGGGAGGGAAAGCACTGCCCGCAATTTCGCGAAATAGATTGGCCAGTGGCTGCTCAGAGGTTGCCAGCATAGGTATTCGAAGCTCGAGATTGCAGAGTTGAGATGAAGAGCGGCCAGAGGTTGAAGCCTCTGGGAAGCGTTCATGGCCAAGCAATAAATTACGCGGCCAGAGAAACTGCATCACTGGGCACATTTTATAGCTATGTCAGAATCTCGAAATGTTCACTGTGGTCAATTCATGACTTAAAAAACTGGGCTTTTCTCCTTTGTTTCGGGGAAAATCGGCTCCAAAGTCGTCTCTAGGCCTGCGCTAGACCATACCGAGAAGGAGCATTACCTTTGCCCTATTGCAGGGTTTGAGGTCGCTCGCGGTGCTCTAGAATTAAGAACTGGCAGCAGCAGGTAGCAAGGCTGCCGCATCTACATCGGCTTCGGGTGTATAGGCGCCTGGCAAGGAAAATTAACGAATACTCATGCTGGATTTAAAAGGCAAGAAAGCTCTGGTAACAGGCATTGCAAACAACAAGTCGATTGCTTGGGGCATTGCGCAGCAGCTCCATGCGGCGGGCGCTGAGATTGGCGTGACCTATCTCCCAGACGATCGCGGTCGGGCAGAAGGGAAGGTCCAGAAGTTGACTGCTCCCCTGGAGCCGACGCTGTTCTTGCCTTGCAACGTGCAAGACGATACCCAGATGGACGAGCTGTTCGCTGCTGTCAAAGAGAAATGGGGCAAGGTCGATATCTTAATTCACTGCCTAGCTTTTGCAGGTAGAGATGAGCTGACCGGTGATTTCAGCGACACCACTCGCGGTGGCTATGGTCGCGCGTTGGACATTAGCGCTTACTCCTTGGTTCACCTGGCTCGTGGTGCTAAGGCTTTGATGACCGATGGTGGGGCGATCGTCGCTATGACTTATCTGGGCGGCGTGCGCGTGGTGCCCAACTACAACGTCATGGGCGTGGCCAAGGCTGCCTTGGAAATGGAAGTGCGCTATCTGGCGGCTGAACTGGGCCCCAACAATATTCGCGTCAATGCGATTTCTGCTGGCCCCATCCGCACCCTGGCCTCTTCGGCCATTGGTGGCATCCTCGACATGATTCACCATGTGGAAGAAGTGGCTCCTCTGCGTCGTACCGTGACTCAGACTGAAGTGGGTAACACCGCTGCATTCCTATGTAGCGACCTGTCTAGCGGGATCACAGGTCAGGTGACCTATGTGGACTCTGGATACAACATCATGGGGATGTAACCCATAGATTCCGTAGGGGCAAAACAAGCCAAGCACGCCATGTCCCTACGGTTAACAAACAAACTTGCTCTCGCGGGAATTTGCCATGCAAACCACAGATCGTCCTCCCCTCAATATTCCGACTTCCCCCACAGCTCGGACTGCCACCATCAGCCGCAAGACAGGCGAAACTGATGTGAAGGTGAGTATTAATTTGGATGGCACGGGTCAATGCAATGCCAATACGGGCATTCCTTTCCTGGATCACATGCTGCACCAGATTTCATCCCACGGGATGTTTGACCTGGATGTGCAGGCAACGGGGGATATTGAGATTGACGATCATCACACCAATGAGGATGTGGGGATCACGCTAGGCATGGCGCTCCATGAGGCCCTGGGGAATCGCAAAGGTATTACCCGCTTTGGCCATTTTGTCGCTCCCCTGGACGAATCCCTAGTGCAAATTGCCCTGGACTTCTCTGGGCGGCCTCACCTCAGCTATGGCCTGGAGATCCCGACCCAGCGCGTGGGCACCTATGACACTCAGCTAGTGCGGGAATTCTTTGTGGCAATTGTGAACCACAGCCAGATGACGCTGCATATCCGTCAACTGGATGGCATCAACTCCCACCACATTATTGAAGCGACGTTCAAGGCGTTTGCCCGTGCGATGCGGATGGCGACAGAAGTGGATGCGCGGCGAGCCGGATTGATCCCCAGTTCCAAAGGCGTAATTTAAAACCCACCCACCATCACCACAAGATCCACGCCACGTAGGGGCGGGTTTAGCAGGAAATCAGGAGCCGAGTCTCCAAATCCTCGCCAAAACCCGCCCCGGCCATAGGCACATGCCAAGCCAATAGATGGTGTATCAGGGCGGTGATGGATTGCGCGGGGCGATCGCAGAGATAGGCCGTTTCGCAGGGCGAAGGCTGAAGGCAGGGGCGGGTTTTGTTTAAACATGTCGGAGATGCGGTCAGAACAATCTTCTAAACCCGCCCTTACGACTGGGGGTGATGCGGTAGGAGTGATTGGATACTCCACCCAGATAGACACAGATTTGATGTGATGCGGTCAGAACAATCTTCTAAACCCGCCCTTACGGTAGGCGATCTAGAACTAGTTCATCACTGGCAGTTTTTGCGTTGCGGGCGTAACTGAGGGCGGTGTTGCCGTAGTGGTCCTGGCCGCTGGCTTCTGCACCGGCTTCGATTAGCAGCAGCACCATGGCGGTGTGCCCTGCGTTGGCGGCGATGATGAGCGGGGTTTGGCCGTCGCGATCGCTCTCATTCACCCCGGCCCCATGGCCCAGCAGCAGGTGGGCGATCGCCATCTGTCCCAAGGAAGCCGCATACATCAGCGCGGTCCAGCCTCTGCCGTAGGTGCAGTGGTCTCGCAGATCTACAGCGGCATGGCCCTGGAGCAGCGATCGCACAACGTCCACATGATTATTGAGCGTGGCGCAGTGCAGTGCTCCCCCTTGGCTCAAGACGAGATTGGGATTGGCCTGGGCTTCTAGGAGCGCTTCGACAATGGAATAGTGACCTCGGCTGGCGGCCCAGACTAAAGCTTCTCCGCTGTCGCTTGGGGCTGGGTCAAGGTTGGCCAGGAGTTCTTGCACGCGGGCGGTGTGCCCGTCCATGGCGGCGATACAGAGCTTAGACATGGCACTGGGTTGAGAATCGCGGCAATGCGGTGAATTTGGCCATGGGAGACAAAATTCATCCGATCCTTATGATGCAGGGCTTTTACGGTCTCGGCCCCCGGTAACAATGCTGAACTTTCATTGGGCTTTTTGGCTGGAGGCAGGCAGGATTTCTGATGGATTGGGATGGAC
>CALLPZ010000381.1 GCA_938015405.1 uncultured Pseudanabaenaceae cyanobacterium | reverse complement strand
GAGTAGCTCGTATTGAGCTTGAGTCAGGTTGCTCGGATATGCTTTTGACATGGCTCTCTGGAGGCTGGTCTGGTGATACTTCCAGCTTCAACACAGAGAGCTTTTCTTGCTGTACACCCGCTTTTTCAAACAACCTCTTAGTTAGCGGCTGGGGAGAATCAGGCATGGCAATACAGGGGAGAAAACATCAGCAGGAAGCAGGAAACGGGCCAGCCCCAAAAAGATTTCCTCCTATTGTAGGGAATGCGCCCAAACCTGCCCAGACGCTGACTTCGAGGCCGCTCTTGAGATATGTCTCCGCCGCGACGTCATCGAAGCTGAGCCAAGAAACCGGGTTTTTGAACCAGAATCTCCAACAGCCCCCCAAAAATCTCCGCGAAAAACCCGGTTTCTCCAACAACGAACCCCACTACAAATTCCAAGTCGAACTCATCCGCCGCTGGTTCCTGCAATAGCCCTATTCTGCGACGCTACTCAACAATCAAACGCCACAATCTCCTCCTGGGAGGACTGCCCAACGGGCGAGATGAGTCGGCTGTTAAACCGCAACACCGACCCACCCCTAGCCCCTCCCGAGAGGGAAATTTGAGGCAAGAATCTACTGGAGACTCCCAACCCTCCCCACAGGCCAAAACCGCTGCGTTGCCTTACCAACAAACTTCTCCCTCGGTACATACCCCCAATAATGGCTGTCATAGCTGTTATTGCGATTGTCCCCCAACATAAAATATTGCCCCGCCGGAATCACCGCCGGAAGATTGAGCTCCTCAGCCCTCCACTCATAATTTGGGGCCTCCAAAATGTAAGGCTCATCTAGCGGTTGACCATCCACAAAAACCTTGCCTTCCTTAACCACAACTGTTTCCCCCGGCAACCCCACAATCCGCTTAATAAAAGCATCATTGAACTCTTGTCGTTGCAACTCTTCGGTTGGCATAAACACAACAATGTCCCCCCGCTGAGGCTTATCAATTCGATAGCTCAACTTATCAATCAACAAACGGTCATCCACTTCCAACGTGGGCTGCATCGTTCCAGATGGAATAAACCGAGCCTCCGCCACAAAAGTCCGCAAGCTAAACGCCGGAATTGCCCCAATCAAAATCGGCAACAACCAAGCCACCAAGATAATCCCTACCATTCGTTTCCGAGTCTTACTCCCTGCCTCCACCTCTGGCGTAGCCCAATAGGCATGAACCGCTATAAACGGCAGCAATAGCAAAGCCACAGGAATCGCCAAACTGATCACACCGATCGCAATCAAAACGCCCCCAAAAACATAGCGGCGAATATAAAGATGCCCTGCCCCTAAAAAAATCGTCGTCCAAAACACCGCCTTCCAAGGATCCTTCTCGCTCTGGCGCTCCGCCTCAAAAGCTGCCGAATTCCGCCGTCGCGTCACCCAATAGGCATCAAACCAACTCCAAACGCTGAGAAGCAGCAATAGCAGTCCACAAACAAACCCGATCTGCACCGTCAGGCTGCCCCAGCCCAGGAAACTTCCTATTCCCACGATCGCCAGCCCCAAAAAGCCCAATGCGATCGCCTCCCCTCGCACCGTCGCCCCCGCATAAATCTGCCCCAGCCCCGGCCAAACCCGCGACCACAACACCGCCAGCCAAGGTTCTCGATTTTGAGAGATCGCCATTCCCATTCCCTAAATTTGCCTAGCTAATTATTGGAGTTCATTCGTTCTCTTACTCAGACGCTTCAGCATTATTCACTGGAGCACCCAGCCCCACCAGCACTAAATCAAACAAGCTAGATCCGTAGAATGCTTGAAGGATAAGGGCTCGAAGCGATCGCTCCTCAACCTCTCAATATCGTCCCAACAGACCGAAACCGCTCGACTATTCTCTCGTAAAGGCAAATCAAGCCAAAACCTGCCCTCCAGAACGGTTACCCCCACCCTTCTAAGGCCCACGAGCGTTAGTATGGTAAGCGGCAATACCCAACGCCCAGACCATATCCCAGACGACCCCTATGACTAGTGGACCGATCAAGGCAGTCCAAGCGGCCTCCTACGGAGAAGCTTCCTTCCGTACCCCCCCA
Source organism: uncultured Pseudanabaenaceae cyanobacterium (assembly GCA_938015405.1). Taxonomy (GTDB): domain Bacteria; phylum Cyanobacteriota; class Cyanobacteriia; order PCC-9006; family JAAUQQ01; genus JAAUQQ01. The sequence continues at coordinate 9,194 of CALLPZ010000381.1, read as the reverse complement.
CCAGATCTGCAATCTCTCCTCCTCAAAGAGCGCATCGTCTACTTCGGGACACCCCTAGTCTCCTCCGACGACTACAAGCGTCAACTGGGCATGGATGTCACCAAGCTCTTGATCGCCCAGCTGCTCTATCTGGAGTTTGACGATCCCACGAAGCCGATTTACTTCTATATCAACTCCACCGGCACCTCCTGGTATACGGGCGATTCCCTCGGCTTTGAAACCGAAGCCTTCGCCATCTGCGACACCATTCAATACATCAAGCCCCCGGTCCACACCATCTGTCTGGGTCAGGCCATGGGCACCGCTGCCATGATTTTGGCCTGTGGCTCCAAGGGCAACCGCGCTAGCCTGCCCCACGCCACCATCGTGCTCAACCAGCCCAAGACCGGCACCCAGGGCCAAGCTACGGATATCCAAATCCGCGCCAAAGAGGTTCTGGACAACAAAGCCGCTGTGCTGAATATCTTCTCCAAGAACTCGGGCCAGCCCGTGGAGAAGCTAGAAAAGGACATGGACCGCATGTTCTACCTCAGCCCCGATGAAGCCAAGGACTACGGCATCATTGACCGCGTCCTCTCCGGCACCCAGGATCTTCCCATGCCCGTCCCCGGCGGCGGCATCGGCTAATTCTTCCTGGGGCTTCTTGCCTCAACTCCCCCTCCAAGGAGGGGCCAGGGGGGGGGGCTGCCTTGCTTCTTGCTGACTCGCTTTAGGAAGCAACCCAGCAGCCAACTCACCCCGCCCGATGGGCACCCCTCCCAAGAGGGGAATTCGATCCCAATCATCTCTGTTATCTATGCCTGTCGATAGACCCGTTCGCGTTCCCTATCAAATCCCCGGCGGTCAGCGCTGGCAGTGGGTCAATATCTACACCCGCATGAGCCAGGAGCGAATTCTCTTCTTGAATTCCCCCCTGTCCGACAGTGTTGCCAACTCCCTCGTTTCGTCCATGCTCTACCTGGACTCCGACGAGCAGAAGCCGATTTACCTCTACATCAACTCCTTAGGAGACCCGGTGTTGGCAGGCATGGCTGCGGAGCAAGCCGGCATGATGTCCGTTATGGCGGGCCTTGCCATCTACGACACGATGAAATACATCAAGTCGGAGATTGTCACGGTTTGCATGGGCCAAGCTGTGGGCATGGCAGCCTTGCTGCTGGCTGCGGGAACGCCGGGCAAACGGGCTTCACTGCCCCATTCCACCATTGCCTTGACTCACCCCACCAGTCTCACCCAGGGTCAGGCAACTGATATCCAAGTGGCAGCCAAAACAGTCATGGATAAGCAGGCGCTGGTCCGTCAAATTTTGGCTGAGAGCACGGGGCAAACCGCCGAAAAGCTCAAAGCTGATATGGACCGGATGTTTTATCTCTCGCCCAGTGAAGCCAAGGAGTACGGCTTGATCGATCGCGTTGTGGATACGCTGAAGACCGCCTAGGTCCATCCCGCTGGTTGATCCAAATCAGCTTCCCCACTCTATTTTGTCCCTCGATTAACTAAGACCCATGCCCATCGGAATCCCCAGCGTCCCCTACCGTCTCCCCGGCAGCTCCTATGAGCAGTGGATCAGCATTTATGAGCGCATGTTCCGCGAGCGCATCATCTTCTTGACCGAAGAAGTGGATGACGGCATTGCCAATGCGATCGTTGCCTACATGCTTTACCTGGACTCCGAAGACCAAAGCAAGCCCATCTACCTCTACATCAACTCCCCCGGTGGCTCGGTCACCGCAGGCATGGCGATCTACGACACCATGCAGTACATCAAGTCTGAGGTGGTGACGATCTGTGTGGGTCTGGCGGCTTCCATGGGGGCTTTCTTGCTCACCGCAGGCACCAAGGGCAAACGCCTTGCCCTGCCGAACTCTCGCATCATGATCCACCAGCCCCTCGGTGGCGTAGGCCGCAGCCAGGCCACAGATATTGAGATTGAAGCGAAGCACATCGTTCGCATTAAGAAAGAACTCAACGGTCTGATGGCTCACCACACTGGCCAGTCCATCGAGAAAATCGAAAAGGACACCGATCGCGACTACTTCCTCTCCGCCGCCCAGGCCCAGGAATATGGCCTGATTGACCGAGTGGTGGAAGATCGGCCTGAGAGCTAAGGCTTCAGTCCTATCCATAGCGCTTGGGCGCTAACTATTGACTCCCAAGCGTCAAGCATTACCCAGCATCACAATCTTAGGGATTGGTAATGTCCTGGGCGTCAGAGACATCGCGTGGCAGAATGCTGTCAATTCGATTCAGCCTGTTTTGACAGACCTGGACACCGCTGTGAATTCCCTTGATGAATGCCACCCTCCGTCGCATGAAGCTGGTTGATTGCTATCGCCAATTGGGCCTGCGGGACGGTGCCACCTACGAGGCTGTGAAAACGGCCTATCGTAAGTTGGCACGCCAATACCACCCTGATGCGAATCCTGGAAACCAAGAGGCCCAGGATAAGTTTGTTCGCATTGCCCAGGCCTATGAAACCCTGATGGCAGAGGTGTCTCCTCGCCCTGTTAACGCAGACTTTCTAGGCAGCGAGGGGCTTTGGAGCGTACAGCCCAGGTCCACCGCCCAACCTTCCCCAGCCACCGCCTCTCCCCCCAGTTCTGCCAGCGGAACAACGCCAGGAGAAGCCATGGAGCAGGAGGGGTATGAAGCGACCCCCACCGCCGAGCCCTCTTTGGATCAACGGCTTAAGCAGGACATCTACGCCAAGCTGCAAACTGTGCTCCAGGCCCAGCGCTTTCCCCGGGCAGTGGCCCTCGTAGAAGGCCTAGCCCAGCGTCTCCCCAACGATGCCGAAGTGCGTCAGTGGCAAGCGATCACCTACCAGCATTGGGCCAGACAGCTTTGCCAAACCAAGCAATCGGACAAGGCAAGGGTCTACCTTAAAAAGGCCATCCGTGTGGTGCCCGATAACCGCAAGCTCACCCAGGAGCTATCCGCAGAGCTGGAGCGGTTAGATCAGCATCGCTAAAGGCTGCATCTCTCACAACGGCGATCGCTCCCCAGCAGCGCTCTCCCATACGCAACTAAGAGCCATGGTTCGTTCCCATCGCGATCGCCAACGGTCCTCCTCTCCCCTTGGTCGCCCCATAGCGCAGCGCGAGCGTCTCCTCACCTGGCTAGAGACCCATTGGGTGAACCCCGCCTATACCGGCTGGGTTCTCATCGGTCTTTGCCTGTTTTTCTTTGCCGCAGCCTCCAACACCATGGCGGGCTGGCTTTATGTCATGAGTGGCATCGGCTTTGCTCTAATTGTTGTGTCAGCCTGGCTTGCCCGGCGGGGGCTCACAGAATTGACCGTCATGCGAGTGAGTAGCCCCCCGGTTTCCGTCGGGCAGGACTTGCGTTTAGAAGTGGTGGTGAGAAATGGCGATCGCCGGGCCAAAAGCCTGCTCCAAGTCATTGACCCGGTCCCCAATGCCCTGGGAGGAGACCAAGCCCATCCTGTTCCTCTGATTGCCCCCAGAAGTAGCCACATTTGGCGTTCCCAACTCCCAGCCCAACAGCGAGGGCTCTTCCGTTGGAGCGAGGTCAAAGTCCGAACTGCCGCCCCCCTGGGCCTCTGCTGGTACAGCCGCAGTCTGCCGGTCAAGGCCAAGGCTGTGGTCTATCCCCCCATCTTGCCCCTAGGTAGTTGCCCCCTCGTCGATGGCCTGGGCCAACAGCAGAATCCCAGCCTGACGCCCCGAGCCCTGCCTCAATCCGCCACGGAAGGACTAACCCGCAGCTTGCGGCCCTATCGCTGGGGCGATCCCATTCGTCGCGTCCATTGGCGAACCAGCGCACGCTTTGGCGAGTTGCGGGTGCGGGAATTGGAAGATATTCAGACGGGTCAGGAAGTTGTGCTGGCGATCGACAGCGGCAGCATTTGGCAATCCCTGTGCTTAGACCAGGACGATGCGGCGGCGCGCTCTACAGAAGCCGTAGACAGCTTCGAACAGGCCGTGACTGCTTTGGCTTCCCTATATCGCTATGCCAGCCGTCATTACGGTGCCGTACAGCTCTGGACCGCCAACCATGGCCTGATTCATGGAGAACAGCGAGTGTTGGAAGCCCTGGCAGCGGTGCAGCCCGGTGAGGCATTAGAAACGATTCAGCGGCCCAGAATTCCGGTTATTTGGCTCACCCAGGATGCAGCAAGCCTGCAAACTCTGCCTCCCAATAGTGCTTGGTTGCTGTGGCCGAACGGCGGGAAACCATCGGGCTCAGCACCATCCACTCCCCTTCAGGGCAGACTGATCAACCCAACGGAGTCTCTACAAGGACAATTGCAGTCTGGGCTTTAGATAACCAGAAAGCCGCTGATTGAGAAGCGCTGGTTCTCCGCAACAGCGCCAAGGGGAAACCCGCGATCGCCCCTGCAAACCCCTACGCTACAACCATGGAAGACAACCTCCCCGCAGAATTTTGGCAAGGTGCTGAGCAATTTAACCAGGGCGAATTCTACGCCTGCCACGATACCTTCGAAGCCCTCTGGACCGAGGCCCAAGAGCCCGACCGCACGTTCTACCAAGGACTCTTACAAATCGCGGTTGGCCTTTACCATCTCGGTAACCACAATTGGCAAGGTGCCGCCACGCTCCTAGGCGAAGCCAATGGTCGCCTCCGTACCTATGACGCCAATTATGGAGGTGTGGATCTCACCCCCGTGCGAGAGCAGTCCAAAACCATCTGGCTCTTGCTCCATAGCGAAGGCAAAGAGCAGGTCGCGGCGATCGCCCAACGCCTAGGACTCACCTCTACATCCCCGCCAACTTCCCCAGAAGCTTCAGTCTCCCCAGCCGTAGAAATAGAGGTCGAAATGGAAAGGGTTCCCCTACCCCGTATTGAGGCCTGGTCCGGCCCCTTGTAAGCCTCCCAAAGCCTTTGCTAAGTTGGGATCAGCCCCAGACAAACGACAGGCTCCTGCTCTACCTCTGTAGAGGATTTGAGCTGAAAGCAATGAGGCTTTGAGTTAACAGGCCGGAGACCCAGCGATGCATCCTGCCCTGGCAACAGGTCAATAGGGCATCACAGCGGATGACGCAATACTCGAAGACACCACCCAGATACGGGCAGTAGGCGGTGGCACCCTAGGCTAAAATCAGCTGAGGGCTGCAACTTTGGCCGTTCTTTCCCGTCTTTCATTTCAGAGGGATCTTGCCCCATCGCAATCATCCCCATCCCACCTTGCCTTGGAGAATCGGTAGATATGGTGCGTAATCAAAACACAATGCGTGGCCATCGCTCATCAGGGATGGGTCAAAGCGCTAGCAATACTGTCAAACTCGGAGCCCTGGTTGCTGCCACAGCTCTGTGGCTCGGAGGCGTTGCTCCAGCTCTGGACCAGGCGGTAGGCCGGTCTGGTATCGCCCAAGCCCAAGCCGGGGGCTCAATCACCCTGGATGCCGATGTCCAGGAAGCCAACGCCCAAACGGGGGTAGTCACGGCTCGGGGCAATGTCCGCGTCGACTATCCCGGTCGCCAAATTAAGGCTACGGCCCAGCAGGCCCAGTACTTCAGCAATGAACGCCGCATGGTCCTAACCGGCGATGTTCTGGTGACCCAATCCGGCAGCAACAGTATTCGTGGCGAAGTCGTGACCTATCTCATTGATGAGGCTCGTTTTGTGGCCCTGCCCAAGGCCTCCCAGCAGGTCCGGTCTGTCTATGCTGTGCCCGCTGCACCCGTTGCAGCGCCCTAGCTCAGGCGATCCCCATAGATATCGTTTAAGCGATCCCCAAAGGTTAATCAGGAATTCTATACTGAATCTAATTCAAATTCCTGCCCCAGCCTAAGGGGTTGCTTCATTACTCAGCAGCTTAGACTCACTGCTTCACTGTTTAACCGCCCCCGCGCGGCCCATCATTCAAAGTCCTAAGCGGCCTGGAGACTGTCCTTGCGCATCCTGCTAGAAAATGTTCAAAAGAGCTACAACCGTCGGCCCATTGTGCGACGTGTCAATCTAGCAGTTGCCCAGGGCGAGATAATTGGTCTCCTCGGCCCCAACGGTGCGGGAAAAACCACAACGTTTTACATGGCCACAGGCTTAGAAAAGCCCGATGGTGGCAAAGTCTGGCTGGACAGCGAAGATATTACCTCCCTCTCCATGACCCTGCGCGCTAGGCGAGGCATTGGTTATCTTGCCCAGGAAGCCAGCATTTTTCGTTTCCTAACCATTGAAGACAACCTGCGCCTTGTTCTCCAGCAGAGCAAGCTCACCCCCGACCAGCAAGAACAACGCTTAGAAGAACTCCTCAGCGAATTTAGGCTGCACAAAGTTGCTCACACCATGGGCATTCAGGTCTCTGGTGGAGAGCGGCGACGCACCGAGATTGCCCGCGCCTTGGCCTCTGGTGAGGATGGCCCCAAATTTTTACTGCTGGATGAGCCCTTTGCCGGTATCGACCCCATTTCTGTGGCAGAAATTCAGGAAATCATCGAGCAACTGCGTCAGAAGAACATGGGCATTCTCATCACGGATCACAATGTGAGGGAAACCCTGACCATCACCGATCGCGCTTACATCCTCCGGGATGGTGAAATTTTGGCAGCGGGGGAGGCCGATGACCTCTACGCCAATCCTCTGGTGCGTCAATATTATCTGGGGGAGAACTTCCAGTTATGACAACAATCGAGGGATAGCCCAATCGCGATTCGCTAACTTGAACTGCTCCGAAACGTTTAATCGTCTCCGCTCACGACCCCTATGGCCTCTGTTACGCCTCCAGCCCTCGATGTTCCCATTCGCGCTCGTGCGCGTCCTAGTCTATTGGGCTGGCTGCCGATTATGGATCGGTATATCTTGGGTCAGCTCATTGGGCCATTCCTTTTTGGTGTGGGGGTCTTTTCCTCAGTTGCCCTTTCCATCGGCGTCGTTTTCGACCTCGTACGAAAGGTCTCAGAAGCGGGCTTACCCATGGGGATTGCCGCAGAAGTCTTTCTGCTGAAGATGCCATTCTTCGTGGTCTTGGCCTTCCCCATGTCCATTCTGTTGGCCACGCTCATGGCCTATAGTCGCCTGTCCGGAGACAGTGAGCTAACGGCCCTGCGCAGCTGCGGCATCAGTGCCTATCGCTTTGTGGTACCAGCCGTTGTCCTGAGTGTGTTTGTCACCGGGATGATGTTTGTCTTTAACGAGGCCATTGTTCCAGCGGCTCAGGCCCAGGCCAATCTGACGCTGAAGGCGGCCCTAGAAGGCGATCGCCCTCAGTTTCGCGATGAGAATATCCTCTACGAGCAGTACGAATCCGTTAAGCGAGAAAACGGCGATCGTGATGACGTACTCAGCCGCCTGTTCTACGCTCGCAAGTACAACGGCGAGCAAATGGAAGGGCTCACCATCCTCGACTTTTCCCGAGGCGAACTCAATCAAATCCTCACCTCCAATACTGCGGTGTGGAACCCCAAGGCCAGCACTTGGGACTTTTTTAACGGTTCCATCTACCTCATTGCCCCCGATGGTTCCTATCGCAACATCGTCACCTTTGAGCAACATGAACTCAACATCCCCCGCACGCCCATAGACCTCGCGAAAAAGCGCAAAGACTCCACAGAGATGAATATTGCCCAGGCCAATGAGCGCCTGGCTATTTTGGAGCAAGGGGGCAACCGCAAAAAGGCCCGTAAGCTCAAGGTGCGTATTGCTCAAAAGTGGGCGCTGCCGTTTATTTGTATCGTCTTTGGCTTAGTCGGTGCCGCCCTGGGCATTGTGCCGAATCAGCGGACCAGCAAGGCAACGGGCTTTGGCCTCAGCGTGCTGATTATCTTCACCTATTACGTCACCGACTTTATCTTCGGGGCCATGGGAATTAACGGGACGTTGCCACCCTATGTGGCTGCCTTTACCCCAATTGTCTTGGGCTTTTTCATTGGCTGTGGGTTGCTAGTACGTAGCGCTCGCTAGAAGAAATCCGACTTTCAGCTCTGAGACAACCATCAGGTCTCTACAAGGAGCTAAAAATCGGATTTCTAGAGTATTAAGCGCGATCGCTTTAAACGATTGCGGTAACCTTCGGTGCGCCCACCATTAGGTCACAGGAATCCGGCGTGCAATCGCCGAGGCAAATGCCCAGGCCCCGCGCCGTCTTCACCAGCGTTCCATCCGGGTCAACAGTGGCATATTCATTGATCGCATCCTCGATTGCCACATCCTTCACCTGACGGTCCTGCCAAGCCACCATGCGGTCATAGCGCTCTTGGGCCACGAGATCCACCGCTGCAATACCGAAGGCTGAAGCGGTCAGGCGATCAAACGGCGAAGGCGTACCGCCCCGTAGCAAGTGGCCTGGCACAATTACCCGCGTTTCTGCCCCAGTGGTGGCGTGGATCCGCTCTGCGAGGTAATTGCCAATGCCGCCTAAGCGGTTCTGGCCGGTGCAGGTGGTGTTGACCACGGCTTCGCGGTCAGCATTTTTAACCGCTTCTGCCACCACAATCAGGGAATGGTGTTTGCCCCTGGCCTGGCGCTGACGAATGGTTTCTGCAATCACGCCGATGGAATAGGGAATCTCGGGTACAAGGACGACATTAGCTCCCCCCGCGATACCTGCACTCATGGCAATGTGGCCAGCATCCCGACCCATCACCTCCACAATCATGACGCGATTGTGACTAGCAGCGGTGCAATGCAGCCGGTCAACGGCTTCCGTGGCGATATTGACTGCTGTGGAAAAACCAATCGCCCGCTCGGTGAGGCCTACGTCATTGTCAATGGTCTTGGGGATGCCTACCAAGTTGAAGCCACCCTGGATCGCAAGCTTGCGCAAGATCGCTAGGCTACCGTCACCCCCAATACCAATCAGGGCAGACAGTCCCAGCTCGTGATAACCATCGATGATGTCCTGGGAAATGTCTTTGACACTGCCGCTGCTATCGACATGGGCGAAGGGGCTACCGCTGTTGGTGCTGCCTAGGATTGTCCCGCCTTGGTTGAGAATGTCGTGGACATTATGGACGGTGAGGGGACGAGCCCGGGGGGGGCTTGCAGCGAGTCCATGGGTGGATTGTTCAATACCTAGGACTTCCCAGCCATAGGTCTTTTGGGCACGGTAGACGATTGCGCGAATCGCAGCGTTTAACCCCGCGCAATCTCCGCCGCTGGTTAAGACGCCAATGCGCCGCTGAGCTGGGGCCATAGTTGTGATTTCCTAAACGGTCTTGATAGATAAAAAAGCGATCGCTTCAGGCTAGATCAAGGTGAAGGGGGCGATCGC
>CALLPZ010000380.1 GCA_938015405.1 uncultured Pseudanabaenaceae cyanobacterium | reverse complement strand
GCGCTTCTAAGTCAGCCTGTGCTTCTAAGCTGCAATTCTATTGAGTCAGGTCGCAGCAAGGGTGGGTAACTCCCACCCGATTGATGCCAGATGGATTTCATGAGGTTAAGCCCAGCAGTCAACCGCTGGGCTTTCTTCTCGCCCCAGACTCAATGGGAATCAGACCAAACTCAGTTGCTGAAGCAATAATTTTCAATTCAACAGTAGGGCTTCCAGCGCAAGGACCTAGCTAACAGGCTAAAGCAGCGGTCCCTGGTCCTACGCTGTTTCGATACCTGAAAGCAAATCTAATAAGATGTCATAGCGAAAGTCTCGCACCAATGAATCCAGCGCTGTTTTAAGCCCGGCATGGTGAGCCGGAATCTCCTCCACTAAGTTTTCAATAATGCGACCATTCAAGGAAAAAGCCGCCTGCTTTAAAGCATCACGCCAAACCAGGGGCATCACCTCTAGCGCAGTCGAAGACAAGACAAATCGGTCTGTCGCTTGGGTATTGTCAGCCTCCAAACTTTGGGCTTCCTCATAGAGGTATTCCACTTCCAGATGGGTCGCGATTTTTTCAAAGATGATTCGGTGTGCATAGGGCTTAGCGACAAAGTCGTCATAGCCCGCCGCAAAGGCCCGAGTGCGATCAGCATCAAAGGCATTGGCCGTCACTGCAACCATCGTAGGCAGCGTATATTCAGGGGACTGCCAAGCTTCAGCCTTAATCGCCGCCGCCGCCTCTAAGCCGCCCATCCCCGGCATCCGCAAATCCATCCAGAGCATATGGGGCTGCCAGGTTTTCCAGCGAGCCAGCGCTTTTTCCCCCGTGGCAACAGCTTCAACTTCAAAGCCAGTGGACTCAAGCAACTGCACCAAGAGTTGACGGCTGTAAATGTTATCCTCCGCGACCAGCATGCGATACCGAGGCTGCCCCGGCGCAACACCCAAAATATGATGGAATTTCTGCTGCTTACAATGAAAACTACTGATGCGTTTGGCGCGAATCTCACAGTGGAATTCGCTGCCCTGCCCCACCTCACTGTGAACCTGAATATCACCCGCCATCATGTTGGCGAAGGTTCGACTAATCGGTAGGCCCAAGCCCGTTCCCATTTGCGATCGCCGCCCAGTTTCGGTTTGGGCAAAGGGCACAAACAGCTCCTGCAATTCATCCTGGGCAATCCCTGCCCCAGAATCAATCACAGAGAACCTCAGCAAGACGCTATCTTCGGGCTGATTTTCAGCCCGCTCTGCGATCGGCTCCACCAGCAACTTAACGGAGCCCTCCTCCGTAAACTTGAGTGCATTATTGAGCAAGTTCAACAAAATTTGTCGCAACTTCCCTTCATCCGCTTGAATGTGGGGCGGAAGATCTGGACTCCGTTCAAAAATCAGGGCCAGGCCTTTCTCTTCTGCCTTGAGCCGCAGCATGCCCCGCAGGTCATCCAAAAAGTTGTAGAGCGAAAATTCGTTTTCGTTTAAACTAACCCGACCTGCTTCGATCTTCGACATGGCCAGCACATCATTAATCAATGACAGTAGATGTTCACCACTGCGATGGATAATATTCAAACTATCGCGATGGCGCTGGGTCAGAGATAGGTCATTTTGCATCAACTGGCCAAAGCCTAAAATGGCATTGAGTGGCGTACGCAACTCATGGCTCATATTGGACAGGAATTCACTCTTGGCCTGATTCGCAGAATCAGACAGGGCCTTGGATTCTCTGAGGCTACGCTGCTCAACTTGTTGTACTCGCAAGAGAAGCGCTAAAGTTGCCAGGGAAATGCTACCCACCAGCACTGCCATCAAGTCCAAAAGCCACAGTTGAGATTCAATATTCTGGCGAGGAATGACCAGTGCAATGGACCATTCAGCCTCTTCCAGCGGGAGAAAAGCCACGTAAACCGCTTCATCCTGGTGCTCAATCAGCTGAATACCGCTGTCGCGATTGACCATCTTGCTTGCGATCGTCGCCAATTCCCCTTGGGACTCATGGGTTAAGCGTTCCGGCTCATCATCGTTGATCGTACTCATCAAGCTGGCATCAGGATGGGAAATTGCCAACCCTTCAGAGTTAAGCGCAAACGCATAGCTAGCTTCGCCGTAGCTCAGACCCTGCACGACTTCCTTGAGTCGATCGATGTTAATCAAGCCCGCCAGCACCCCAATCGGCTCTCCTCCAATCGCATTGATATCCTGATAAATAGGAGTCGTCACTGCGACGATTGAATCCCCACCCAGCGTCCTAGAAATAACAGGGTCAGAGATATAAGTCTCACCTGCTAAGGACTTTTGCACATGCTTCCTATCACGCAGATTCTTCCCCTTAGCTTCTCCATGAACGGTGTTGTGGTAATTCCCGTCAGGGCGAATCATCGCAAAGAAATGGAAATCCGAGAACCGCGACATTTCCGGCTTCAAAAATGGTTCAACCTGCGACCAGTCCATAGAGCGCAGCGTCGGTGTATTCGCGAGGGTCTTGACTTCAGTTTTCCGTGCAATCAACCACTGATCTAAATGGCTACCACCTTGCCGAACATCCTGAAGGACATTAGTTTTCAGGTTCTCTAAAAGTAAGTCACGCGTAACCTGATAGCTCATATAGGCTACAAGGCTCGCAATGATAGTCGCTCCGCCCAACAACCAGCGCCGAATGGGAAAGGATCCGCGAGCACGAGCCCTGCGAAGTAAAGAGTTGATAGCGGGCGAAGCATCCAGAGGAGGAGAAGTCATAGTCTGTAAGCAATACTCCACAACGAGAGCATTAACAGCAGGGTCATAGAATGAGCATAATCACGACCCTCGACTCGCAGAAGCTTGCTTACGTCAAACCCTGCTAATCCCAAGATAGAAACTATTTCAAGCATCGATAACCGTGACAGCCCTAGTCATTGATTCAGTACTTCCGCGG
>CALLPZ010000379.1 GCA_938015405.1 uncultured Pseudanabaenaceae cyanobacterium | reverse complement strand
ATGGGATAGCAGTCGCATCGGGACCTAAAAATTCCCAAAGATTAGCCCGTGGGGTTAAGTCACTAAGTGACCCCCACGGGCTTATAAAGGATTGGAATAGATTGCTCTGTATATCTCTGTAAAAATAATATACACATGGGCCAAATGTTTCATGCGTAATTTCAACGACTTTACCAAAATGCTTGTTCTTTCTTAAGATTCTTCGTTGTAACTTTATAGGGAGTCCAGAGAAAATGACGACGGTAGAATCGTAAAGTTGCTTTCTACCCTGGATCACGATTTCCCTTCTAGAAATTGACTGTGGTATTCATGAACTGAGCGGCATGCCGGGTTGAACCAAACACCCTGAAAGTAAATGACCCACAGGGTTAAGCCGCTAAGCGACCCCTGCAGGTACATAGGAGATTCTGTATAGTACGAAGCTGTATATTCCTATTGTGGCTAAGCTCCGGATGTAGGGGCTTCGGTGTTTGTTCGGAACTTTTTATGGATTCCGTTGCGCCCAAACATGCAGAAAATTTATCATCAGGTCCAAATTTCCCGCATATTTACAGGTCTACTTTGAATACCCAGTCCTTGTAATCCGCATGGCGATCCTCTGTAATGGCTGTGATAGCGTCGCGGAGCTGGTTTGTGATGGGGCGATCGCTCGGCAGTTGGTAGTTTTCGATTTGGTTCACTGGGGTGACCTTGGCTGCCGTGCCACAGAGAAATACTTCATCGGCAATCAGCAATTCTGATTTGTCGATGGACCGCTCAATGACATCGATGCCCAGGTCCCTGGCTACTTGCATCACGCTGTCCCGGGTGATGCCTTCGAGGATGTCTTGCTCCACTCCAGGGGTGATGAGTTGGCCATTGCGCACGATGAAGATGTTCATGCCCGTGGCTTCGCAGACTTTGTTCTGGGCGTTGAGCATGATGGCTTCTTTGAAGCCACTGGCCACTGCTTCGGTTTTAGCCAGAGATGAAGTGATGTAGCCGCCGCTAATCTTGCCCCTTAGGGGAAAGCTGACGTCTTCTTGGCGATGCCAGGAGCTGATTCGGCAGCTGACGCCATCGGCAGAGAGGTAATCCCCCAGTTCCAGACCGTAGATGAAAAAGTCTTTTTCGATGTCGTGGAGGCGAGGGGCAATCCCCAGGTCTGAGGTGTAGACGAAGGGGCGAATGTAGAACGATTGACTGGGGCGGTTCTTTTTGACGAATTCGACGATTGCCGCCTGAATCTCAGCTGCAGGTAGGTCGTATTGCAAGAAGCGAGCACTATTGCTGAGGCGATTGCAGTGGCGATCCAGGCGAAACAGCAGGACCTGCTCTGGATTCGCTGGATTGGGAATGCCCCGGAGTCCCCCAAATGCACCGGTCCCGTAGTGAAGGGCATGGGTGGCAATGGAGATTTGCGCATCGGCAAAGGGAATCAGTTGACCCTTGAAATGGGCAAAGGGCAAAAAGTTATGCATAGGGCGATCGCGGTCTGCTCGGGGGCTATCTCGATGCTGGGCAAGCTAGCGTACCCAGCGACAAACCATTGTCTCACCTCAACCCGGCAATGTGTGCTGTAAAAAACAGGCTGTCAATGATGCTGTGATTTGTCTGACCACCTTGCGCTTACGGTCCCACCGAACAGAACTCATCTTAGGGCTCGATCTCAGCCTTCATGCGCTTGAGCGTCTGCTCCATCTGCTCAAACATTTGTTGGGGCGTCATGCCAAATTGTCCCAGTTGGGTCTTGAGTTGCTCAACCGTCATTTGAGCAGCAAAGTCTTCGGAGAGCTCAAAGCGTTTCATGAAAATGCGGTAGCGCTCCATCATGGCCTCCATTTGCTGGATAAACATGATCTTGCCTTCGCGGTCGAACTTGCCATAGCGACCGCCCAGTTGCATGAGAGATTGGTAATCTTCGAACAGTGATTTCGATTCCTTTTGAACGATTTCAGAGTCAAAAAAGCTCATGGCACTTTCTCGCAGGGTTGAGACGTCGCTATCCCTAGCTTAAACGAGCTTTCCAAGGGGTTCAATCCAAAAGGCCCGCCTAACGCAGGGTGGGTATCCGAACTGGGCTCCAAATTGAGGTTTGAGGCTGTTTGAGGCAGACATTCGTGGCGGCTCCCCTCGCTGTTAGATCCACAAGTTCATGGAAAGACGGCTTGAAAGAGCTCAGCAGATTTTTCCAATCTGACGCGAGGCCCACTGCTTAAACAACCTTATTAGCTCCCTCTACGAATTGAGGTAATTTGGCTACCATACTTTCCTAAGACGACGTTGTGACTGAGGTGTTGCCTGGAGGATTGCATGGCTGAGTCTGGATGGGTGAGTGCTGTCCTCATCTTTCATCGCTCTGCACTGCTGTCTCTGTCAGGATTACCTCCGTTTGACTATCAGGGTGATTGCTGTGAAAAGCCGTAAACTTGCCGCTGGACTGGCACTCCTAGGAGTGATCACCCTGCCGGGGATTCATCGCTTTTACTTGGGACAATCTCGTTGGGGCTTGGTCTACCTACTACTGGCTTGGAAAACACCGATCTCTCGCATCGCCAGTGGATTGGAAGCGATTTGGTACTTGTTCTTAGATGACGATGAATTTGATCGCACCTTCAATGACTCCCCTAGCCTTGCTGGCGTGAGCACCGCGACGACAGACCCAAAGGCTACTCCAGGACTAGACCCTGCCAAAGTGGAACAGGTTGTCAGTGCCGTACGAGAAATCGAAAACCTTCGTAAAGAAGGCCTGATGACCGAAACGGAATTTGAGCAGAAGCGACGCAAACTCCTCGATCAAATTGATTAATTTGGCTTTATCGCAGTTACTTTTTGATACATCCTGCTTTCATCCATCATCATTGAGCCTGCCCAATGCCGATCAAACGCTGGCTTTCCAGCCTCGCCCTGCAATCTGCTGCAAAGCTAGCCCCTGCTCCATCCACCTTGCAGGCTCGGCTCCAAGCCAACCCGTACCTGCGCTTCGACAGCATTGCAGAGCTGCAAGCCGCTGCAGCCCTCGGCATTCGCATTGACGTTGCCCAGGCAACCCAAGACGATTGGCTGCGCCTGCCCGGTCTCTCCATTCACCAAGCCCGCACCCTCGCCGACTTAATTAGAGCAGGCCTCCAACTCCACTGCCTAGACGACCTAGCCGCAGCCCTCGGTCTCTCCATCAACCAAGTGGCAAGCTATGGACCCATCCTGCAATTTTGTTTTTACGACGAAGACGAGCGATCGCAACTCTGCAACGCCAACAGCGCCCCCGCCGAAGCCCTCCACAAGCTACCGGTCCTCAGCGAAGCCCTTGTAGAAGCGATCATCCAAGAACGCCAAGCCCAGGGGCCCTTCTTGAACTTGGTGGACTTTCAACAGCGCATGGGACTGGGAGCGGATGCGATCGGGCAACTGATGCATTACCTGCGGTTTTAGTCACGACTCAGCAAGAAGCAAAGCATCCTCTCCCCCGGCCCCGCTCCTTCAGGAGCGGGGTGACGTTAGCGAAAGACATCGGGTAAAGCAAACATCCATCAACTAACTCATAAACCCTATTACTCCGTCAAAGCAACAAGCCCAACAGACCCTGCTTCGACGGCGTAAGCCGCAACCCAACCGACCAACCAGCCCAGACCTCAAACGCAACTTCCCAGCCCCACAGGCCGCCCCACAGATATCCTGCTACTCAGACACCTTTGATTGCAGGGGGTAATCCATTGGGGGAGACTTTGTTCCCCATTGGCGGGAGCTTGAGGGCTGGCCCTCATGGATTGAGATTCTTGCCTCCTAGGATTTGCCTCTTAAAGCACCAGTAATTCAACGCTGAATCAAGATCCCATGCATCCCAATCCCCCGAGCCCCCTCATAATCCTCCTTCAAACTATCCCCCACATGCCACGCCTCCCCAGGCGAACAACCATGCTTCTCCAACGCTTTCAAAAATACCTGAGGACTTGGCTTCGCCGCCCCCACCTCCGTTGAAATCGTCACCGACTTAAAATAATCCGTCAGCCCCAAACTCTCCAACACCGGATGAATCCGCGTATCAAAATTGGAGATCACCCCCAACTCAATCCCCTCACTCCGCCAATACTGCAACGCCGCCAACGTATCGTCATACAAAAACCAAGGCTCCGCCGTTGCAAAATAATCGTAGAGATAGGCAAAAAACGCCGGAAAATCCTTAAACTGCGGCATCGCTCCCACCTTGCCAAAGGTTTGCAGCGCAATATTGCCCCACCACTGGAACTCACGGCGATGGAGATCCTCAGCTACCACATCCGGAAAAGCCATCGGAGGAGCTCCCTGCCAGCTTTCAATAAAAGCCTGATTGAGTGCCTTCGGATCAATCGTCACCCCAAACGTCTCAGCTACATTGCTGTAAACCTGACCCACGCCTCCCTGAACCCCAAACAGCGTGCCAACAGCATCGATAAAAATGACCTTGGGGCGGTTCTTATCCTGAGACGGCATCTAAGCAACATCCTTAAGCAAATCTTGCAGAGGCTTGGTGAGCCAATTAAAGCCTACCCGAAGCTGATGATCCAGCGTGGGCATGCGATAGAGATAGATCATCCGCCGCGCCACATGGGCCAAAGGACCATTGAGTGTAATACCCAAACCGGTCAGGGTCGCAGCATCGCTACCCAAACTCATCATCTCCCCTAGATTTTGGTAGCGGAAAGGCAATAGAGGCCTCTGATTGAGAGAAGCCCAAACATTCCAACCTGCATAATCCGCCTGCTGAAACGCAGCTTGGGCTGTCGGAGGAACCGTATTGCCATCGGCATCCAAGCCACTGGCCAGGTCACCCAGGGCGAAAATCTGAGCATGTCCCTCCACCTGCAGGGTGTTCTCGACCCGGATCTGCTGGCGTTCATTCTTGGGTAACGCCAAATCTTGAACTAGCGGCACGACCGAATTCCCCACAGCCCAGAGCAATAGGTCCACTGGAATACTGTCGAGCTGCTCCTTGTATTTCAGATCCATCTCCAGGCTTGAGCTGGCCGATTCTTCCTCAGAAGATGCACGAATGGCTTCGATACGTGTCTCCAAGTCAAGCCAAACGCCTTGCTTTTCTAGGGCTTGTCGAGCAGACTCTCGATTGAACTCTGGCGAGTTGCGCAGAATCTGGTCCGTCATCTCAATAATGCGGACGCGGCCCTGGCTACCCAGGCGTTCTGCCAGCTTGCAAGCCAGTTCCACGCCACTGTAGCCGCCCCCAGCGATCGCCACTCTCACCCGATCCCGCTGCCCATTAGCTAGCTCCTGCTCCAACTGCCGCAGACGGGACTCCACCCGATAGGCATCATCCAGCGTTCTGAAGGGAATGGCATGCGCTTCTGCACCCGGCACGATATCCAGGCGAGTTTCCCCCCCCACGGCTAATACAATGCGATCGTAGGTCAGCGTTGGGCCATCTTCGAGCCGAACCTCCTGGGCCTCCAGGTCTAGGCTGGCAGCCTTACCCTGAATAAACCGAACGCCAGTATTGGCCAGTAGCTCCTCAAAGGGGGGCGCAATTTCCCAGCTCTCTAGCTCCTGGCTGAGCAGTTCGTAGAGCATCGGAAGGAAGACGAAGCGATCGTTCTGGTCCACCAGAGTGATGTCTGGCTTGGCTCCGTCATCCCAGGGCAATTGGCTGAGGCGTAGGGCGGTGTAGAGGCCGCCGAATCCGCCACCCAAGATACAAATTTTCGGGCCAATCTTTGGGCCAGCTGAGGATGAAGGTTGAGGCATGGGTCTCAGAAAGGCTTAAAAGATAGCGTCGGTAGAACAAAGCACTCTACAAGGATAACGGTTTCCTTGAAGCGACGGGCAGTCATGTGCTCTGTTTCAGGATTACAACGAATGGCAGATTTTGACTCCCGGAATGAAAATAATGATGTCATCCTGAAGCTAGCAATTTAGTTCACTGGTTTTCTCCGCTCACTATGGCCAAACATACCCAAGCCCAGATGTCTCGCAAAGTCCCTAAAACCAAGGCAAAAGGGGGGCTTACTGCCATGGAAAAGCGCCAAACGGAATATTACATGGGTGCCAAACTCTTGGAGATTGGCGTTGAGCCCAAGAGCGCTATCTACCGCTGGAAGGGGGAAGATAAGGGCAATTTCATCGAATGGACCTACAGCGCATACTGGGAAGGCTCTAAGGAGGAGGTTTTGGCCGAAGAGGCTAAAAAAGCAGCGGGAGAGGCAGGAGCAGAGTCGTAAGTTTGCCGAGACGTGATCTGCCTTCCTTGGGGGCTGACTGCACTGACTCTTGAGCTGAGCTGCTATGGACTTTCCGGTTTATCTCTCTTTGGGTCCATTGCAGTTGCATCCTCATCTGCTGATGGAGGCGATCGCGTTTGGCGTCAGTTTCGGCTTAGCCCGTCGACTCACGCGATACCGGGGCAGCAACGACACCATCAATCCAGCTCAAAGATTGTTGGTCTACACTGCTGCCCTCTTCGGAGCGCTGCTTGGTGCAAAAGGACTGGTGCTGCTGCAACATTGGCCGGAGCACCAGGGCTGGAACTGGTCAGTGCTGCTGCGCGGTAAAACCATTGTGGGAGCTATGTTGGGGGGCTGGCTGATGGTCGAACTGACTAAGAAGCTGGTGGGG
>CALLPZ010000378.1 GCA_938015405.1 uncultured Pseudanabaenaceae cyanobacterium | reverse complement strand
CCTGCTGCAAAGCTCGTTAAAAATATAAGGAAGGTTTTAGGGCTACGTAGATCCAGTCTCATAGTGAGGCTCACGCGTTTGCAAGGGAACGGAAGCAAGGGTGATTCAGGTACTAGGGAGCTATCCTGGTACGGCCTAAGTGCTGGTAGAGGCACTTTTGGTTAAAAATTCTCTTGATACTAACTTCTTTGACAGTCGACTGTCTCGCTTTTTAGTAAACCAGGCTTCTTGGTGCTTAGGTCGGTTCTTAAGAACTCCTTCGCTCCCTCGGTGGTCTTGGGCGATCTCCTGATGCTTACCGGGGGATAGCCTGATTCATCCAGCTTTAATCACTTGGTTTTCTAGACCCTGGGCAAGCCACAGTTGTTTCCTAGGGGCCCGCATTACTGTCGAGTTGATCCATCGTAATGACAGAGCCTTACTTCTATCCGATGAGATAGAAGTAAGGCTCTGCGAGGAAAAGAGCCGTTTTAATTGCGCTCGTAGCTATAGATCCGTTGGGTTTCCCATTGCTCCATGGTTGCTGAGGGAAGCTCGGCTAAGTCGTGGGGATCGCGATCCAGCTTCATTTGTAAGCCTGTGAAAGAATCGGCCCCTTGGGATATCAGAAACTCCACCTGGGTCAAGTCGGACCAACGGGATACTTCGTCCAGGATGTGGGCGATCGCTTTCACGGTGGGGGTCTTACTATCTCGATACCAGTCGCCCTCAATAGCTTTGGCTCGATCTAGGCCAATTTGGGCAATTAGTGAAGCACGGCCAAATACCGCTACTGCGACGGGACGGGGCTCCTCCTGGAGGGCTAGTCCTTGGCTTTGGACGAGGTTGCGGAGTCTTTCTAGTAGGTCATAGCGCTGGGGCAAGGTGAGGGGATCGTCCTTGCCTCGCAGGGCAATGGTAACGAGGAAGGTTTGGAGAAATAGATGGCCTAACTTGTCTGCCTTGGTTGCTAAGTATTGGGAGTTGTAGGGCGTTGCTTCGATGAGTAAGGGAACGCGATCTACCACTTCCAGACCATAGCCCTTGAGGCCAGCAATCTTGCGAGGATTATTGGTAATCAGGCGGATTTTATGAATGCCTAGGTCGTTGAGGATTTGGGCACCGACGCCGTAGTTGCGCAGGTCTGCCGGAAAGCCCAAACGTTCATTGGCTTCTACGGTGTCAAGGCCTAGGTCTTGGAGGGAGTAGGCTTTGAGTTTATTGATGAGGCCAATGCCTCGACCTTCTTGGCGCAGATAAACCACGACCCCCTTGCCAGAGTTCTCCAACATTTTGAGGGCGGCTTGGAGCTGCATGCGGCAGTCGCAGCGTAGGGAGCCCAGAGAATCGCCGGTTAAGCATTCGGAGTGCATGCGCACCATGATGGGCTCGTTGGGGTCAGCGGGTTCGAGGGCCAACTCCGAAGCGGGACCATCTCCTTGGGTGGCTCGCCCTTGACCGATATCGCCTTTGACGATGGCAACATGTTCGGAGCCATCCAGGATATTGCGATAGGCGTAGATCTGGAATTTGCCGAATTCACTGGGCAGATCGGCAACGGTCTCGCGCACCACAAAGCGCTCATGCTGGAGACGATAGCTAATCAAGTCTGCGATACTGATGAGCTTGAGATTGTGCTCTTTGGCATAGTCCACCAACTGGGGGAGCCGGGCCATGGAGCCATCCGCATTCTGGATTTCGCAAATTACGCCAGAGGCATAAAGTCCTGCTAAACGAGATAGATCCACTGCCGCTTCGGTGTGGCCTGCCCGCTTGAGAACGCCACCATCCTTGGCGCGCAGGGGAAAGATGTGGCCGGGGCGGCGTAGGTCGCCGGGGCGAGTATTGGGATTGATGACCGCCTGGATTGTTCTCGCTCGGTCATCAGCAGAGATGCCAGTGCTGACGCCCAGGTTTGGACCGGCATCAATGCTAACGGTGAAGGCGGTTTGGTTGCTGTCCGTATTGTTATCTACCATCAGTGGCAGATCTAATTGGTCGAGGCGATCGCCCATTACTGCCAGGCAAATCAGGCCTCGGGCTTCAACGGCCATGAAATTGATCATGTCCGGCGTGGCAAACTGAGCCGCGCAAATTAAGTCCCCTTCATTTTCTCGACTCTCGTCATCTACCACCACCACGGACTTGCCACATTTCAAGTCCAGCAGGGCTGATTCGATCGAGTCAAACATTGCTTCAGAGTTCGAAGAGGTCGAGAGGGGAGAGGACGGGATAGCGGTCACGCGAATAAAACCTAGTCACAATTCGCCTTTTTCGGTCTAAAAGCCGAACAAGAACGAGGGAATCACGAAGTCGGGGAAAATTGTTTGGAAATCTGTTCCAGTTCAATTCCAGCGAAATCTCTTCCTGTCTTGATTGTAGCGGGGGGAGGAGGTGCGTTGACGGTAGCCTAGGGACGTGACATCCTGACATCCATGGAAAGAGGACTTCTCTGGTTACCCCTATTATTTCTGTTCATTGGTCTGGCTTGGGCTGGCTGGAACGAATTTCAGAAGGTTGAGAGCTATCGAGCTTGGGCCGAGGATTTCCGTTCGTCTAAGTACGATTTATATGCGGTGATGGGTTTAGGCGAGGATTCCCTCGTGGTGGGCAAGCCCAGCCGCAAGGGACCGGTGGACCTGAAACGCCTTTCCTTGGAGCAGATTCAGTCAGTGGCATTGCGTCTGGATGATGGCCTAGTTTCCCTGGCAGAGGCAGAGATTTTGGTGGACCCCAAAAGTCCTGGTAAAGAGGGGCGACCCCCCAAGGCGATCGCCATTGAATTGGACCTGGGGGGTGACAAGCTACAGATTCCCTTCACCCAATTGGATCTTGCGGTGGATTGGACAAGGCGGCTAAAACAGGAACTGATTCAAGGAGATGCTTAAATAATGCTGGGTTGACTCATTCTGACCCCCTGGGTGGTTCAGTCTTGAGCGATTGGCATTTTAAGTTCCTGGCTCTAGTCACCCTCGCCTTTGTGCTTCTCTCCCTCTCGATGTTCTCCAACCTCGCCTTGGCTTCTGCCCTGTTGAACCCTTGACTCAACGCGATCGCCAATCCCGTTCCGGCTCAAACTCTAGAATGAACCGCCCTGGCGCGGCGGCCAGTCGTCGTAGTCGCAGGGGGGCTGCCGGTACAACCACTGCTCGGCGCCGCTCGCGCATTGCTGCCAATGCGCCCTCTCCCATGGGCATGGCAGAACGCCGTCGCACCCTACGTCGCCAGCGGGGTCAGCGAGTTTTTAAGTATGTTTGGCGATTGATGCTCGTTGGTGCAGCAGCGGGAGGTCTAATCTGGCTGATGGGTCAGCCGATCTGGCTGGTGCGTAGCGCTGAGCAGATCACCATTAAGGGAAATCAGGCGATGAGCGCCGATTCGCTTAAGGGGTTGGTGCCGGTGGATTATCCCAAGTCCCTACTAAAGGTGAAGCCCAATGAGCTAGAAGCCGCATTGTTGGAGCAGGCTCCCCTGACTGATGCCAGAATTTCCCGTCGTTTGATTCCGCCTGGGTTGGTAGTGCGCGTGCGAGAGCGACAGCCGGTGGCTGTGGCTGAGTTGGCTCGGCCTGAGACGAAGAGCAAGCTTCGCGATACACCGCCTCCTGCCCAACGAGGCTCGACTGATTCAGAGAATGCTGGCGATTCCCCGGATGGGAGCAATGAGGCTGAGGAACGCAAGCTGGTGGTCGCCACACCGAATAAGAAGCTGGAACCTTTCCAGCCCATGCCCAATGCAGAACGGGTGTTACTGGACGACACCGGAGAATGGGTTTCCTTAGAACGCTATGACAATCCTGAGGGGATGTTTGAGCTGCCAAGCCTTCAGGTTTTGGGCATGCGCCCGGAGTACCGGAAAGATTGGCCTGGGCTTTATGATGTGATTCGCCAGAATCCCGTGCAGGTGCAGGCGATCGATTGGCGCGATCCGTCCAATCTCAAGTTGAAGACCGATCTGGGGAATGTCCATATTGGTCCCTACGGCCCTCAATTTAGCTACCAGCTCGAGATCCTCGATCGCATGCGCCATCTTCCCAGTCATGCAGAGGCTGGCCAGATTGCGTTTATCGATCTGAAGACCCCCACAGTGCCGCGTTTGCAAATGAAAGCTGACCAGACTAAGTAGGTCAAAAAACCTAATTACTGAAGTGTTGCATCTATTCGATGTTGCACAGGGGACGTTGAAAACTTGGTCGGGCACGAGCCCTATTTGCTGCTTCTGAAACTCTGTGGGTGGGAAAGCCCCTCACCCAGCCCATCCGGAGAGCCTGGCTGCTTTAGAGACGTTTTTCACTGGGATTCGGTCATTCCATGAGGTTGCGCAAAACTTTTTGACAAGCTGTAGCTGAAGTCTTGTGCGCTCTGTTAGTTTGGGTTTGGTTTTTCCCAGCGAATTACCCTATAGTGTTTAGGATTCCGTGCCCCGGTATGGAAATTGGGTACATCCATGGTGGTAGATGTCCTCATTCCCTGAACAAAATTCCACCAAATCCCCACATTTCCCTGCTGGTGATGAGCAGTCGGTATATTCAATGACATCTGGAGCCTCTCATTCCTTGAATAATTCGGCATTCGGCAACAGTACCGGTGATGCGGTTGGATTCACTGCTGAAACGGAAGAGCTAGCTAACGGCATTATGCCGAGCAGTATTGCGAGAATTCGCGTTATTGGCGTTGGTGGTGGTGGTAGCAATGCGGTGAACCGCATGATCGCCAGTGATGTCAGCGGTATTGAATTTTGGGCCATCAATACTGATGCCCAGGCATTGGTGAATGCTGCTTCCCCTCACCGTCTCCAGATTGGTCAGAAGTTGACCCGTGGTTTGGGCGCTGGTGGTAATCCTGCCATTGGTCACAAGGCCGCAGAGGAATCCCGCGACGAGATCGCGGTTGCTTTAGAAGGGTCTGACCTTGTCTTTATTACCGCTGGCATGGGCGGTGGTACGGGAACTGGTGCGGCTCCCATTGTGGCGGAAGTTGCGAAGGAATTAGGTGCTTTGACCGTCGGCATCGTCACAAAGCCATTTGGCTTTGAAGGGCGGCGTCGTATTGCTCAAGCTGCTGAAGGTATTGCAGCACTTGAAGCCAGCGTTGACACCTTAATTGTCATTCCAAACGATAAGTTGCTCTCGGTCATTTCTGAGCAGACACCGGTGCAAGAGGCATTCCGCATGGCCGATGACGTTCTGCGCCAAGGTGTTCAGGGCATTTCGGATATTATTACCATCCCTGGCTTGGTCAACGTTGACTTTGCTGATATCCGCGCCATCATGGCCGACGCAGGTTCTGCATTGATGGGCATCGGTCTTGGTTCGGGCAAAGGTCGTGCTCGGGAGGCCGCTTCCGCAGCGATTTCTTCTCCATTGCTTGAGTCTTCTATCGAAGGCGCAAGGGGCGTGGTCTTCAATATTACGGGCGGCAGTGATCTGAGCCTCCATGAGGTCAGTGCTGCAGCGGATGCCATCTACGAAGTGGTGGATCCAGAAGCCAATATTATCTTTGGTGCTGTGATTGACGATCGCCTCGCAGGTGAAGTCCGTATTACGGTCATTGCCACAGGCTTTACACCGGATCAACAGCGAACCATTTCTCGCATGGTGCCGCGTCCCCTGTCTGTGCCTCAGCCTCCCCTGGCAACACCAAATCCCCAGCCTCGGATTACGGCTCCTGAACCTTCTCCTGCTCCCCAGCGAAATAATCCTTCAGAGAAGGATCAAGGGCGGGGCCTGGGTTTGGGTGGTTTAGATATTCCTGAGTTTTTGCAGCGTCGTCGTCCTAAGTAGGCGCTAGCGACACATACGAGCAAAACTATGACTAATCGCTCCCAGGCTTCCATCCCGGTCGCATTGACGATCGCGGGTTCGGACAGTGGCGGCGGTGCGGGGATCCAAGCGGACCTGCGCACGTTTTCGTTCCACTGTGTCCATGGCACCAGCGCTTTGACCTGTGTGACAGCGCAAAACACCACGGGGGTCACTCGGGTTGATGCTTTGTCGCCAGAGGCCGTGGTTGCTCAGTTGGAAGCGGTGACTGGTGATATTGGTGTCCAGGCTGCCAAGACAGGCATGTTGTTGAATGCGCCAATTATTGAGGCCATAGCTGCCCATTGCGAGAAAGTGGGACAGTTGGTGGTTGATCCGGTGATGGTCTCGCGAGCGGGGGCTCAACTCATTGATGATGCAGCGATCGCCACATTGAAGTCTCAGCTGATTCCTAAAGCCTTGGTGCTAACACCAAATCGCTACGAAGCCCAAATGTTGAGTGGTCTGGAGATTAATGACTTAGCCAGTATGAAGGCAGCAGCTCAAGCCATTGGTGAGCTGGGGCCGCAGTTTGTGCTGGTGAAGGGCGGTGGCATGACGGGGGCGTTGCGAGGAGTTGATGTTTGGTGGGATGGCCAGGTTGCGACGGTGTTGGAGACGGAAACCGTCGAGACGAGTCATACCCATGGAACGGGTTGCACGTTGTCGGCCGCGATCGCTGCCAACCTTGCCCTAGGTAAGACGCCTTTCGTAGCGGCACAAGCAGGAAAGGCTTATGTGACTGAGGCGTTGAAGCATTCACTGGCGATAGGACAAGGCCAAGGACCGGTGGGGCACTTTTATAAGCTGCTATAGCTAAGGATGCAACGCTTGCTCAGGTGAAATGGAGTCTAGTCTTTGCTCTCGGGCTGCCAGGTGGATTGCCAGTCAGGGCATTGGTCAGCGTCGTAGCCGAAGGGATGGATGCCACAGACGAGCATGTCTGGATTTTCGCCATAGGCTTCGCCGTGGTAATTGCGGCAACCGATGCAGGGCTGATGTTGGTTGATGACGGGTTTAACAGTTTGTTCTAAGGGGCGAATGGCTTCGCCGATGCTGGCTCCAGTGCTGACGACCCAATCATCTACTTGGCGTTCAAAGTCTTCAACGGCTTCTACGGGGACGTCGGGCAGCCAGTCGGTGACCTGTTTGGCGACTTCGGTTTCCCATTTGTCGAGGTTTTCGAGGGCTGGAGCGATCGCTTGGTCGATGTCGGCGGCGATGCGATCGCTGGCTTCTAATACGCCATCAATGGTTTCATCGACGTGGCGTTCAATGACTTGGGCAACAGCTTCGAGCTGCTGTCGGGTTGCTTCAAACCATTCGTCCATGGGAGGAGTCCAAATTTTAGCCGAGAAGAACGGGGAAGAGACGAGAGTCCTCTCCTTACATCCCTCTCACGAAGGAGAGAGATGATGAGGCCAAGCTGAAGGCATGATGCTTCAGAAGTTTGTGAGTCTGACCTCTTTCAGGAGAAGGGCCGGAGATAAGGAGGATTGGCCGCTCGATTAGGAGTCGCGCTTGAGGCGTTGGAGTTCGTCCTGAAGCTTTTCGACTTCACTGCGAAGCGCATCGGCTTGGGCCTTGGCGGGATCTGATGGTTCGCTTTTCGCGCCACGGTTGCCGCTTGTGGCAGTGCTGCTTGTGGTGTGCCCCTGGCTGTCTTCGACTTCAATTTCGATTGTGCGGGGGCCTCCTTGACCCTGTTGAACGCGATCGCGGGTGGCTTCGGCTTCCTGTTGGGAGCGCTGAACCATGTCGTCAACCATTTTGCGGGCTTCTTCGGTGGTCATTTCGCCACGTTGGACCAGCTCATCGGCTAGCTTTTGAGCCTGACCACGCAGTTCGCCGAGGCGTTCTGAGGCTTTTTCACCGGTATAAGAGGCAAGGCCTACGCCTAGGTAAACTGCTTTCTGAAATAAATCACCGAGTCCTGCCATGGCCTTTTCCTAATCGCTAGAAGTTGCGCTGGGTCTAGGATAACTTGCGACCTTGGTGCCTGTGGGTAGGGCTTTCCTGAGCTGTTTGGGCTGGATAACCGTAGTAATAAAGCCAAAGTGACGCAGGCTTGCTCACCGCATGGATCGCTCTGGATCGCTGCTTGCATTGTCGTGCTCTGAAATTTGGGGCGACCTGCTGATTGAGTCGCTGAATAAGGATGCTCACGGTAGGGGACTGGTCTCAAAAAGTTGGTCCTGGCATCGCTGCGGGATGGAACTGCTCGGCCTCAATCATGGCTCGCTTCTAGGTGCTTTTCTTTTGAAGGAGGCCAGAAGTGTTGGGGCGTTCGACAGATCCTCAAACTTGCAACGCTGGGCAAACGGAGGCCGAACGATCGCCTGGATACCTTGAGGACAAATCAAAGCAACCCTTTGATTGCGACCCTTCAGTCCCTCACAGTGACCCATGCTTACAACCC
>CALLPZ010000377.1 GCA_938015405.1 uncultured Pseudanabaenaceae cyanobacterium | reverse complement strand
AGTCAGCGAACTCTCCACCGCTGTCTTCTCCATGGAAGCCGTCGTCCCCAGCCGCAGAGAACGCACCCTCGGCAGCCTAACGGTTGGCTCAACAACCCTCCTCTACATTGCCTACGGCGAAGTCCGGGCCGGAGTCGACCTTAGCCAGCTCCAGGCCAGCGACGTTGTGGTCAACGGCGAACAGATGACCATTACCCTGCCTCCGGCTCAAATCCTCGACCAAAAGATTGATGTGGGCCGCTCCAGTGTCTACGACTATGATCGCGGCTTCCTCGGCCTCGGCCCAGATTCTGCAGTGGAATTGCAATCACTTGCCAGCCAAGCAGCCCTGGACAGAATTGTGACAGCGGCCTGTCAACAAGGGATTTTGGACCAGGCAAGCGAACGAGCCAAATTGGTGGTGACCCAATTAATGACAACAGCAGGTCAAGCGATCTCGGTAGAAACATCGCCCGCAATCGGTTGTGGAGCAGCTAACGCCACTCCCCAGCAAGTGAAAACGCCCACAGCATTGCAATAAACCAACTCTGTCGAACCGCCTACGCTCCATTGCGATAAATAATAGTGGGGCATCCAGCGGAACGGGACAGGTGATATGGGCAGTCAGAAGGTAATCGTCATTGGCGGTGGTGCTGCTGGTTTCTTTGGTGCGATCGCGATCGCCGAGGCCAATCCGAATCTCCGCGTCACCATCCTCGAAGCGTCCCAACAAGTCCTCGCCAAAGTTCGAATCTCCGGTGGTGGGCGCTGCAATGCCACCCACAGCTGCTTCGACCCCGTCGAACTCATCCAGAACTATCCGCGAGGCAGCAAAGCCCTCAGAGGCGCTTTCACCCGCTTCCAGCCCGGCGATACCGTCGCCTGGTTCGAGGATCGCGGTGTCGCGCTCAAAACAGAAGCCGATGGGCGCATGTTCCCCACCACCGACGACTCCGCCACCATCGTCGATTGCCTCCAGCTGGCCGCCTCCAATGCAGGCGTACGCGTGAAAATGGGCGCCGCCGTCACTGCTGTCCGACAGATTGCGTCAGAATCTCCTCAATTTGAAGTGCAGCTCAAAAATGGAGAGGTGATGGGTTGCGTTCGCCTCCTCCTCGCCACCGGCAGCAGCCCCCAGGGTCACCGCATTGCCAAAAGCCTAGGAAGCAAAATTGAGCCCACTGCCCCTTCCCTATTCACCTTCAACATCCCTGAGAGAAAGCTAACCCAGCTAGCAGGCGTCTCCGTCCCGGTCGCCGAACTCAAGCTCACGGTCCCAGGCCCAGATCCCACCGATAAAAAAGCACAAACTAAACTCCAGCAGAACGGCCCTCTACTCATTACCCACTGGGGCTTAAGCGGCCCTGCAGTCCTCAAACTCTCTGCCTGGGGTGCCCGTGCCCTCAAAAACAGCCGCTACCAAGCCAAGCTCTGGGTAAACTGGCTTCCTGCTCACAACCTAGAAGACATCCAACAGCAGCTCAGCCAAGGGAAACAAGATGCCCCTCGCAAACAGATCATCAACCATCGACCTTTTTTATTTCCCCAAAGACTGTGGGAATACTGGGTTCATCGTGCAGGCATCTCTCCAGAGACACGCTGGACAGAACTCTCCAAGAAATCGCTCATGCGGCTTTCCCAAGAGCTGCACCAGGGGGAATACAACGTTCAAGGTAAGGGCGTCTTTAAAGATGAATTTGTCACCTGTGGCGGTGTGAGCCTCAAGACCGTCAACTTCAAAACAATGGAAAGTAAAGCTTGTCCTGGGCTGCACTTTGCCGGAGAAGTTCTGGACATCGACGGCGTTACGGGCGGCTTCAATTTCCAGAGTGCCTGGACCACAAGCTGGCTGGCGGGACAGGCCATCGCCCTAGCTCCCTAGCTTGCTTATCTACGCAAAATCCCGGAGACCCTGACCTGATTGAATTCCAGGCAGAAGCGTCAGCAAAATTCAAGTTTTCCGACCCTCCAGATTCAAGGGTGAGCCCCCTTGGGGGGTCAGGCCCCATCGCGGCTCCTAGATGCGCTTAGTAAAACTTGCTACACAGACTAGACCGATCCATATTTTTGAGTAGTTTTGGGCGATGGCAACCTCCACGGCAACAGTCCTCATTCCCGGCACGGTGGTTCAACAGCGCTATGTCATCCAGGAAGTGCGGCAGTATCACGATCAATACCGGCGCTATCTGGCCCTCGACTCCGCCGATCGCTTCTGCTTGATTACCGAATTTCCCATCCATAACCACAGCCCCAGTCTTCTTCCTAGGCTCAAGCAAGTCTTTGAGCAAAAGACAGCCCCACTGCTTAACCTCAACCATCCTCAGCTGCCTCGCTTCACCGCAGCCTTTCGAGATGGTGATGGCTTCTTCCTGGTCCAAGAGCCCCCCCAGGGCATCCCCTATCGTCAGTTGCTCAAACTACGCAGCGACATGGGTAAAACCTTGACGGAAC
The DNA here is from genome assembly GCA_938015405.1 of uncultured Pseudanabaenaceae cyanobacterium. Classification (GTDB taxonomy): domain Bacteria; phylum Cyanobacteriota; class Cyanobacteriia; order PCC-9006; family JAAUQQ01; genus JAAUQQ01. The sequence continues at coordinate 9,609 of CALLPZ010000377.1, read as the reverse complement.
CCGAGGTGATCCATCTGCTCACCCATCTGCTGCCAGCGCTACAAGAACTCCACGGGCGCAAGCTCATCCATTCCAAACTCTCCCCCGACAGCATTGTCCTTCCTGTCCCCCAACCGAAATCTGCCGATGCTCTGCGAGCTGCCATACGCCACGAAGTCCCCACGTTGGTCGATTTGGGTGCCTTAGACTGCTTAGCGAGACAACTCTCAGCCCTGCAATCCCAGCGCTCCATCGATGACATGGCCCCCATTGCCCGGCTAGGCTATGCCCCGCCAGAACAGGTACAAACGGGCCGCATTTATCCCCACAGTGACCTCTACGGTCTAGCCGTCACCTGCCTAGAGCTATTGACCGGCCAAGCTCCGCAAAAGCTGATGGATAGCCATACCTTGACCTGGTCTTGGCAGGCTTACACCAGCCTCAGCCAACCCTTTGAAGCTGTCCTCAGTCGCATGCTTGCTTGGCAGCCCGGCGATCGCTATGCAACAGCCCTAGAGGTTCTCCAGGCAATCCAAACCATGGATTCATCCCTGCAAATTGGTTCCAGCCGCAGCAAAGCAGGCCTAGCAGAGCTCAATGCTGGCTCTATTCTTTCCCTGGAAAGCTGGACGATTGACTCATTCCTACGTCCTCGCCGCAAGCATTCCCAAGACAGCTCGAAGCAAGAGCAAGTCTCCCCCAAAACTCGCACCCCAAAAAACCAGCAGCCCCCAAAAAGCGTCAATCCATCAGACACATCGCAGCTCCCTCCAGCGAATGCTGAGGCACAGGAAGAAGAGCAAGAATCATCAGCTCTAGCCCCTCAATGGCAGGCTTGGCTCGTGCTGGGGCTCATCGGAAGCACCATGGTGGCATCCTCACTTCTCTTTGCCCCTGGGTCGCGATTGCTCCGCAAGTTGCCTCAGGAATCGCGACTGAGCACTGTCCTGCCCCAATTCCAAACCCCTTGGCAATTCGCCAGCTGGCTCAATGGGATGTTGGCTCAACACACTGCAGCCTCTCCAAACTCAGCTGAGGCTTCCCCCCACGCATTGCCTCAAACCAGCACTGCGGACAAGCCGGTAACAGGCGAAGCATCGGCCAACAGCATCGAACTCCTCAGCAATGACATCCCCATTCCGGTCTACCTCAGTGCCACGAGCCCGGAACAGATTCTGGATGGCAGTCTGCGAATTCTCCCTTCCCAAACTTATTTCGTCATCGGACAAGCTGGGCAACGCCTCACCGCCATCCTGGAAACCAATGGCACAAGACTGACTGTGCTAGACAGCGAGTTACGTCCCCTCAGTGGAGAATCAAGCAACTCAACCCAATGGATCGGAGAACTCATACCGGGCGATCGCACCCTCTTCCAAATTAATGGCCAGGGTAGCTACCAACTGAAACTCACTTTGGACATGGCCAGCCAGCCATAGGCATACGTAGCGGCACCGTTGAGAACATCAGCTAATCTTCCATCTTCAGACCAAACAGCCCTTGGATGAAATAATCCCAGGGCTGTTGCCGTTCTACTCACCCGAAGTCGTTTCTCTATCCCACAGCATCAGAAGGCTCACTCGTCATCGCCTCCGGCAACTCAGTCGAAGATGGCTCCATCGGCGACGCTCCCTGTTCATCAGCCAGCAGCAAACTGCTATCGGGCTGCTGCTGAACATAGGGCAGTGCAGCAGCTCGCAAGCCTCGCACCACTCGCTCCGGCGTATTCACGCCTCCAATGAACAGCGGCAACACTTCATCTGCGGCATCACTCATGATGTGACCGTACCGTCGCGGCATCACCCACTCATACCCATCGTTCAGCATCTGCTGCGTCCGACGCCACCGACGCAGAAGGTCCGAAAAGTCCTCACTTGGACGGCAAATAAAAATGCAAATCTCGACCCCAATCTTAATCTTCCACTCGGGGTCGCACATCAAAATACCAACATCACAAGGCAGCTCAGTGACTTCACTACGAGACTGCACCAGCTTCCCTGACTGGTATTCCTCAATCCGCCGAATAATCAACGGAAGAGGAATACTAATCAAACTTTCCCCAGGACGCCGCATACTCGGCACCATTTCCAAGTAAGGACGAAACTTCTTGAGCAATTCGATCACAGCATGGTGATCACTATATTGCGCAAGTAGTGCCTCATATTCCGACTTCTTGGCGAACATGATTCAATCCAGAAATAGCCTTGGAAAATGCCGAATCAGCCTAGCCCAAACCATCAAACACCTTGAACATGGGCAGATACATCGCCAGCAGAATGATGGCGACCATGCCACCCACCACCACAATCATGATGGGCTCAATAATGCTGGTTAGCGCCTTCACAGCCTGCTCCACTTCATCCTCGTAGAAGTCAGCAACCTTCATGAGCATGGCGTCTAACTCACCAGTCTCCTCACCAATCATCATCATTTGCAAAGACATAGCTGGGAAAGTCGACTTTTTCCCTTCCGCAAGAGCAGAGCTAATCATGCCGCCACTCTGTACCTCAACCCTGGCACGGTCGACAGAATCAGCAATCACCTGATTGCCAGCCGTATCTCGCACAATCTCCAGCGCAGTCAAGATCGGCACACCAGCACGGGTCAGAGCACCAAAGGTACGAGAGAAACGAGCCACAGAGTTCTTCTGAATCAAATCGCCGAACAAAGGCAACTGAAGCATCACGCCGTCGAGATTCCGGCGACCCACAGGCGTCTTGTAATACTGAGCCGTCGCAAAGTAAATACCAATAATGACCCCCAGCAACAGCAACAGGTAGAGGGGAGTCCTCAAGAAGTCACTGACTTTCAACAGCGTTGAAGTCAACAGCGGCAGTTCGATACCGTCTAAACTCTCAAAAATCTCGGCAAAGATGGGAATCAGGAAGATGGTCAGACCTAGAAACACTAGGATGGCAAAACCGCCCACAACCAGCGGATAGGTCAGCGCAGACTTAATTTGGTTTTGCAGACGCGCATTATCTTCCAATAGCTTGGAGAGACGATTCAGCACTTCGTCTAGAACGCCACCAATTTCGCCTGCCTGAATCATGGCAATGTACAAGCGATCAAAAACCTGAGGGAACTTGCGCATGGACTCCGACATGGGAGAGCCTTGCTGCACGTCCTCGCTCAGGGCCATCACCGCTTTTTTCAGCTTGGGGTTCGTAGCCTGCTCCCCCAAAATGCCTAAGGCACGCACGATAGGGACCCCTGCGTTGACCATTACGGCCAGCTGACGGGAGAACACAGCTTTGTCTTTAATCGTGACTGAAGCAAGGATCTCGTTGAGATCGATCTTGCCCAACTCTTTCAGGTCAAGCGCCTTCTTCTCTTTGATGTCCTGCACAAAAAGGCCGCGATCGCGCAAAAGCGCCCGGGCATCACGGGCATTCGGTGCTTCAACCGTTTGATTTTGGACGCGACCTTGGTCATCGCGAATTTGCGCAACGTAGCTAACCATTTATGCTCTCCTCATCAGCGAACCCTAGACTGCTCTTGCTCTAGGCAGATTGGATTAGACATAAAGCCCGCTCTCAATATCAACTGCCCCAGCGCCAAATCTAAATTTGCCCCATCTTAGGGGAACATTCCCACAATCAACCACCCTCCCATCAATTCCTGTCATGGGAGGGTAGGGGTAAACAGTTTAGCGACGTGCACCCGCAGCACGCTGCTGGCCACCCATCGCTTGCTGCTGGGGAGCACCGCCCATGAGGCGCTGCATCTCATCTGGCTTAGAGGTCTTCGACGTTGCTGCCTCGAAAGAGATTGTTCCTGCTTTACAGAGTTCAGCCAAGGCCTTCTCCAGCGTCTCCATACCTAACCTGGCACCCGTTTGAATCTGAGAGTAAATCTGGGCAGTCTTTCCTTCGCGAATCAGGTTAGAGATAGCAGGGGTAATCACCATGATTTCCTGAGCCATACAGCGACCAAATTCGCCAGGCTTAGGATTCGCTTTCTCCACTAGAGTCTGACTGAATACAGCAACCAACGAGTTGGAGAGCTGAACGCGCACCTGCTGCTGTTTATCAGCCGGGAAAACGTCGATGATACGGTCAATGGTTTGAGCTGCAGAACTGGTGTGCAGCGTTCCCATAACGAGGTGACCAGTTTCCGCCGCTGTAATGGCGAGGTGAATAGTTTCTAGGTCACGCATCTCACCCACGAGAATAATATCGGGATCCTCGCGCAGAGCAGACTTAAGCGCAGCGGAGAAGCTCTTGGTATCTTCACCTAACTGACGCTGGTGAATCAGACTCTTAATTGGCTCGTAAACAAATTCAATCGGGTCCTCAACGGTGAGGATATGCTCAGCACGGGTGCGATTGATCAAATCGATCATGGCAGCCAACGTGGTGGTTTTACCCGAGCCGGTTGGGCCGGTCACGAGAATCAAACCACGGGGCTTTTCAGCCATTTCTCGAACAACATCAGGCAACCCTAGCTGCTCAAAACTAGGAATTTTGGAGCTCAGTGCCCGCAAACAAGCCGCATAGGAGCCACGGTCCTTATAAACGTTCACGCGGAAGCGAGCCAAGCCCTTCACACCGTAGGAGCAATCCAGTTCCCAGGTTTGCTCAAGCGTCTTGCGCTGAGTATTGTTCAGCATGCTGAAAATCAGGCGCTGACACTCCTCATTGGAGAGGGGCTCATTCCCAATCGGCGTCAGCTTGCCGCTAATGCGAAAGTAGGGAGGCAAGCCAGCAGAAAGGTGCATATCGGAGCCACCCATTTCAACAAGCTGCTCCATCAAGTCTTCGATCATGAAGTCCATGGCCATGGGATAAAAGCTCCTCTGATGTATGAAATCGAAAAATCGGAAAGTTTATAGCAAACGCGGTTGGCTGAACCTGGCTGCACTGAGCAGAGCCAGGCCCCCAAGACAGTCATCCAGCCTAGGAAGAGAAGCGAGGCGTGAGGCAATAGGGGCAATCTAACCACTCCTGTTGCAAACCTGCACTACAGGTCGCACAAGTAAGAGAGGATTTGCGCTTCGCCTTAAGTTCAGCCTCCAAACCAGAATCAGTGAAGGTGACTCGCTCCACCTCTTCCAAGGTGGTATAGCCCTGCTGAACCAGTTCCAAGCTGTAAGCCAGAAGGGTTTTCATTCCACCCTCCACAGCTACCTCTTTGATACGGTCAATGGTTGCCCCTTCGTTAATGGCAACCTGCAACTCTTCAGTTACACGCATCACTTCGTAGACACCAACTCGGCCCTTGTAACCCACGCCTTTGCAGTTGTTGCAAAGGGTGCCCTGATCTTTGGCCATGGCAATTTGATCATTAGCCACGGTATTGGGACGGTAGAAGGTCAAATCCAATTCACCCGATGCAGATAGGCCAAAGCGAGCCAGCTCTTCTGGGGTTGGGGTGAAGGGCACACGACATTCGGTACAGACGCGGCGAACCAAACGCTGGGAACAAACGCCCAGCAGAGAAGCAGCCACCATGAAAGGCTCTACGCCCATTTCATCTAGGCGAGCAACGGAGCTCGGCGCATCGTTAGCATGGAGGGTGGTCAAGACCAGGTGGCCAGTTAGCGCTGCTTCAATCGCAGTCTTAGCGGTTTCCAAGTCACGGGTCTCACCCACTAGAATAACGTCGGGATCCTGACGCATGAAGGCGCGCAAAATCGAAGAGAAGTTCATCCCTTTCTCACGAATCACCTGGACCTGGGTAATACCAGGCAAGGAATACTCGATGGGGTCCTCGGCAGTATTGATATTGATGCCGGGGCTGTTGCGCTCCGCCAAGCATGAATACAGCGTGGTGGACTTACCCGAACCGGTAGGACCAGTCACCAAGATCAAGCCAAAAGGCTTGTTGGCCATGTCCCGCACCATTTCCAAGGTTTCATCATCCGTGATGAGTTTGTCGAGACCCAACTGGGTGGACTCATTATTGAGCACCCGCATACAGATTTTCTCGCCATAGCGACTCGGCAGGGTGTTGACGCGGAAATCAACGGTTTTGCCCTGGAACTGACGGCGAATACGACCATCCTGGGGCGATCGCCGTTCGGCGATATCCAGGTTAGCCATGATCTTGAAACGAGACGTTATGGCCGGTGTAATCTTCTTCGGGAATGGATCAAAAGCCTCTTGCAGAACGCCATCCTTGCGGTAGCGAATCCGCAGCATTTCCTCTTGAGGCTCAATGTGAATGTCAGAAGCCCCATCGGTTAATGCCTTAACCAAGATCTTGTTAGCCAAGTTGATAATGGGAGCCCCTTCAGCATCCTTGAGGGCAGCCCCCAGGTCAGCCTCCATCTCCTCAGCTTCGCTGAGGCCCATGTCATCTAGACCCGCCAGGTCATCGCCCACGTCAACCGCCTGCTGGGAGGCCTCTTGGCGCTCTCGCTCTAGCTGGCGATTGAGGTACTTGTCGATCATGCGCTCATAATCTTCTTGAGCGATGACCAAACGCTGGAGCGCTAAACCTTGAGGACGCAGAATGCGATTGAGGTCATCCTGGGCGTCTAGATTGTCGGGGTGAACCATCGCCACCAGCAGGGCCGGAGGCTGAACCTCCACCCGAGATAGGGGAATAAGCTGATGCCGACGACAAATATCAATGGGAATAAGCGTATCGATCAGCTCGCCCACTTCGTCAATGGGCCGCTCGTCGAGCTCCGGATCCATGGAGTCAACGCCATAGAGAATCTTGAGTTCGAACAGTTGTTGCTTCTTATACTGTCGAATCAAATCCGGCGGCAAGGCCTGACCCGTGAGTGCTTCAATGATTTGCGTCAGGGGCTTGCCGGTCTTACGGCTTTCCACCAGCGCTTGCTGCATTTGATCTCGATTGACATAGCCTGACTGAATCAGTTTGTTGCCAAACGGAGAAAAGTCATTCTGGACGACCAGAGCGCGACGCTGGGAAGAAAAGTTTGTCATGGCTGTTCGAGAGGGTCTCCTTTGATTAGTATTCCCGGATGACGCAGTATTTTTTCTTTCGGCCAACGAGAATTTACGACGCCCCCACAATTTACGAGGATGGGTGATGCAGCAAAGTTGCGTGAACTCCCGTATCTAGATTCGGTCAAAAGAGTTGCTAGAGATGGCGCAGAGCCCTTGCCGCTCCGCTTAGCGAGGAAAACCTAACACAAATGAATCAAGACGACTGCCACCCTTGACACATCGAGGGGAAGGCAGTCAGATTCGACAGCAAATGATATCGATTTACCTGCCTTTAAAACAGCAGGGTTACTGTTCCGGCAAGCCTGGGCATGCATATGTAAGTTGAGAACGGTACAACTCTGGCAGCAGAGGAACGTGATTCAACTTAAAAGAGACTAGCGACCCCCAAACAGCTATTCTGCTCTCACAGTAGAATAATCAGAAGCTCGACAGTATCTGAGGTTGCCGAATTGGGCTAAGCTGTCTCAATTATGATCCTCAGCTTGAAACTACGCCTTCAAGAACGCACAGATGACTGAGTCGAATAATTCCGTGGAAAATAGCACAACCCAGCCGATGGAAGCATCTGAGTCCCCTGACCTGCCTTCCAATGAATCAGCAACCGATGCTGCGCAGTCAGAAGAACAACCGGTGGATGAATCAAGCACACAGGATGCGACCCCTGCAGAAGGCGACGCTGCGAGTGAAAGCACCGACAGTCCTGTAGCATTTGATTCTTTAGAGCTGGAACCAGAGGAAGAGAATTCAGATGAGGCAGCCCGTGAGGGCGGCAGCGCTGTGGATTCTAGCCGGGTTGATGCCCTCACGCTGGAAGTCCAAAGTCTCAAGACCAAGCTTGAAGAACAAAGCAGTCAGTATCTTAGAATCACAGCAGATTTTGAGAACTTCCGTAAGCGGACCCGTAAGGAGCAAGAGGAGCTAGATGAGCGCTCCAAATGCAACACCATCCTTGAGTTGCTACCGGTGATTGACAATTTTGAGCGTGCTCGGACGCAGCTCAAGGCTGAAAGTGAAGAAGCTGTCAACATCCATAAGAGTTACCAGGGCATCTACAAGCAACTGGTGGAATGTCTTAAACGCATTGGTGTAGTGCCCATGCGTGCCAAAGGCAATGAGTTTGACCCCATGCTCCATGAGGCAGTCATGCGCGAGCCCAGCAATGAGTTTGAAGATGGCACCGTCATCGAGGAACTCCAGCGGGGCTACATCTTGGGCGAGCGGGTATTACGCCATGCCATGGTAAAGGTCGCTGTGGCAGGAGATCCTTCCTCTGAGAACTCCTCGGAAGAAGAAAACTCTACTGCTGAGGGGTAAACCTAGGATTTCGGGGAACTATTCAGTTATGCCCTTTAGGTCAGGGCTTTTGGACCCAAGTCCTCAGGAACTGAAATTGCTGTGTAATATGGTTTGCCAAATCTCCCAATCAAGGAAATTTGGCTGTGGCCAATGCGGCTTAAGTAAGGTGAGGCTGACCTGACTATCGGCACTTAGCCTTCCACGAAGGAATCAGCCATCGCCAAGCTTTCGGGTAGGCTCGCACCCCAGCGAACTCCTACCATCGCTCGTTTTGTTAGTCACGTGTATTACCTCTCATTATGGGAAAAGTTATAGGAATTGACCTCGGAACAACCAACAGCTGTGTGGCTGTTCTGGAAGGTGGAAAGCCAATTGTCATCCCGAACTCCGAGGGTGGACGGACAACACCGAGCATGGTGGGCTTTGGCAAGTCTGGTGAGCGACTCATCGGACAATTAGCCAAGCGCCAAGCGGTAACTAATGCTGAAAACACGGTCTACAGCATTAAGCGTTTCATTGGCCGCCGCTGGGATGATACGGAGCAAGAGCGATCGCGAGTCCCTTACAAATGTGTCCAAGGCCGCGATGCAACGGTTGACGTAGAAGCCCGTGAAAAGGTCTTCACGCCCCAGGAGATTTCCTCCATGGTGCTGCAGAAGCTGAAGCAAGATGCAGAAGCCTTTCTCGGCGAAGAGGTGAACCAAGCCGTCATCACTGTTCCGGCTTACTTCACCGATGCCCAGCGCCAAGCCACGAAAGACTCTGGCACCATCGCAGGCTTGGAAGTCCTGCGCATCATTAATGAGCCCACTGCCGCCTCCCTGTCCTACGGCTTAGACAAACAGGAAGAAGACCAAACTGTCCTCGTTTTTGACCTCGGTGGTGGTACTTTCGACGTCTCCGTCCTGCAACTCGGAGATGGCGTCTTTGAGGTGAAATCCACCTCTGGCAACAACCACTTGGGCGGCGATGACTTTGATAACGTCATCGTGCAGTGGCTAATCTTGAGCTTTAAGGCCCAAGAGGGTGTCGATCTAAGCACCGACAAAATGGCACTCCAGCGCCTGCGGGAAGCTGCAGAAAAGGCCAAGATCGAACTATCTGGCACCCAAAGCACGGTTATCAACCTGCCCTTCATCACGGCAGATGATTCCGGGCCAAAGCACCTGGAGACGGAGCTGACCCGTGCCAAGTTCGAAGAATTAGCCATTGACTTGATCAAAGGCACGATTCAACCGGTACAGCAGGCACTCAAAGACAGCGAATGCACCCCCGATGACATTAAGCGCATCATCCTGATTGGTGGCTCCACTCGCATTCCAGCAGTGCAAAAAGCCATCAGCCAGTTCTTTGGCGGCAAAGCGCCGGATCGCTCCGTCAATCCTGATGAAGCAGTGGCCCTAGGTGCTGCGAT
>CALLPZ010000376.1 GCA_938015405.1 uncultured Pseudanabaenaceae cyanobacterium | reverse complement strand
CAATTGCTCATCCAGAGACTGACCAATCTGCCAGCTTAATACCGCCGCACCATAACGATTGAGTCGATGGGGTTGGGCAAATAAAGCATCATTCCAAGGCTGTCCTTTGCCGGGCAAGTCAACCAGGCTCAACGGCGTCATCTGGGCAGCCACATCTAAGTAGGTGCGGAAGGAATCCTCACGGGAACGACGCTCAATATCTAAATATTGCTGGCTAAGCGGGAGCTGGACAAACGCGATCGCCATCTCTTGCTGTTGGCCAAACTTTACCAAGCGATGCAGAGCTCGATTTTGATCACCCTGGAGGGAGAAATTTCGATAGTTTCGATCTTGGTCTCCCCTCAGCCAAGGCCGTCCTGAGGGCTGGGTTGCGCCCAAGCGCTGACTCACCGACTGAAATCCCATGGCTTGCAAGAATCTCTGGGAAGCTTTACTTTCGGGCCAATTCGGCAGGGTAATACTGGGCAGTGGGGCGGCAGCAGCTGAATTCTGAACGCGTCGGGCGGGCAATCGCCGCTGTCGATTGGACTGACGAGCCGCCTGGGCCGCTTGGGTCTGCTGGAGCCAAGCCGGTGCAGACTGCACCAACGCAGCCGGTGATTGGCCATCTTGGGATTGGCAGGGACCATTGGTATCCCGGCACCAGTTCACCAGCCGAAACCCATTGGCCTGAGTAGTCTCTCCATGCGCCACTGTGGCAGGTGTGGCCGAAACAGACGGTTGAGGCTTAAGAATAGGCAGCACTCGAGCACGCGGGTCCACCAAAACTGGGGCGGCTTGGGCAATGTCAGCCGCAGAGGCGATCGCTTCAGGCTTGCGTTCCTGCTTCGTTGTCGCAAAGGCCGCCACTGTTTCCTGCTGCGTCGCTCCCGAGGGGGACTTCGCCAGGGTTAGCAGCCCAGCGGGCAAGAGCCGCTCAATGGGATGACTCAAGATTTGTTCCAACTGCCGAGCCAGGGACTTTTCCTCGGCCGCCAGCTGGGGCTGCAACCCGCGCTTGAGAAATCGATGCCCCGGTGAAGTCGAAATCTTGGCAAAGCCTGAATCCTTACGGCTCCCATTCAATGCCACGCTGGTCTCAGCCCAAACCACCAATTGAGGTAACTGCTGAGGCGTCAGCAGCTCCGTCAACAGCCATTCCACCGTCTGGGCAGACCCTTGGGAAATGCCCCAGTTAAAGACCTTGAGATCGCCATAGCCGCGATCGCCCAAGGACTCTTGCAATGCCAAAGGGTCCACCCCTTGGGCGGCCCCTTGTCCACCCACAATCAAGATATCGGGCTGGCCCACCGTATCGAGATAGGCCAAATAACGCCGCAGCTGTCGATCCAACTGAGGCTGCCCCAGGCTGGGATAGGGAGCTTGCCACTGGCGGGGCTGAAGGGTTGCAGGCTGCGCAATCAGGGGCTTCGTAATCAGGGGCTGTGCAACGACAGGTTTAAGTGGGCTCCCCGTCGCAGCAGAAACTTGAGCCAACTCCGAAGGGCGAGGTGCTAAAGCAGCAGCAAACGGTGAGGCCTCAGACGGCGCGCCGTGAGAAGATCCAGATGCGGGCAGAACGGCAGAAAAATTGAGTTGAGTCCCACTCCCCTGAGCAGGTATGTCTTGACCCACCATCGCTCCAAAATCCAAAACTGGATTGAGGTCAATTAAGAGCACCTGGCGGGGAACCCCCATACTCCTCACAGCAGGGGAGTATGGCGAGTTATATCGCCTTGCAAACCGCTGCTCTCCCCAGTCAGGGGCAGATGCGCCAGGCTGCAACGCATCCGCAGCTTGCGCTTGCCCAGGCACAGGAGATTCTTGAGCGACCCCCGCAACAGCAGTCACAATATTCGCAATAACAACAGCAGGAACCGCGATGAGACTCATCATCGCAGCACGGGAAGACAGCAGCATGGCGGGTGGGTAGAAGCAGCACCGCGACGTAAATTTTCTCGTCGCGAGATTTATAGCCTCATCATACCCAGCCTCCTAGGGGACGCCTCAGTTTTTATACTTGGAGAATTTAAACACCCTCAAAAGCAACAAACCTCCACAAGATTTTTTGCACTTTTGGTAATGCGCCCTCAATCCTGGAAACTTGCTAACTGCGAAGGGGGCTGCTGCGGAGCATTATTCTGAGGAGACCACAGTCTGAGGTGATAGGGAGACTGACTCAGTTGCCGACCATAAGAAGCCGTTAAGTAGGACTGATATCCAGCATCTCGATCGAGATAAGTCCGGGTAAAGGCAAGCCCTAAGGCATTGGTGTAATCCTGCACAGGCTGAGGCTGGGCTGCAACCATCGCTTCAAAGGCTGGGGCAGAAGCCTTATCTTCCACAACAGCAGAATCGCTGCTCGCCGAAGTTCTCCCATTTCGAGGTTCCAAAGACTCAGAATTCAAATAGAGATGACGGGTTGCCTCCGCAACGGCAAGGTATTTGTGCTCGCTGCCCAACCAATCAAATGACGGCAACTGGCTGAAGCTAAACGGCGTGAAGCTATCTCGGTCTCCTCCAGTCCATACCACCGGCAACTGAATTTTTTGCAACTCCTGGGGGCCAAAGATACTGCGGCTCATAGGGTCCGCGAGCATCAGCGCCGACACTCGCGCATCCTTCAAATTAGGCAACGGAACTGAGGCGAGCTCCAAGGCTTGGCACTGAAGGACAAGGGAGAGGTCCAACAGCATGGCATCGGGCTGACAGTCCTGTTGCAGTTGCTGAAAATTGATCTCAGCTCCAGCGATCGCCAGTCCCGTATAAGCCCCCAAAGAATGGCCAAAAAATGCCACCCGATCCAGCTGCAATGGATAGTCTTGCAAGAGCGATCGGTCATCTTCCCGATCAGCCTCACCATCGCCTTCACGACTTGTAATAGCAACCGATGACCGCTTTCCCACCGAGCTCAAACGGTCTAACTCATCCAACACAAAACTGATGTCCAGGGGCCGATCAATAAACGCCTTCGGAGAAGCCAGATGATCAACCTGACCCTGGAGCATGGCGTGGAATTGGTCACTATCACTGCCCCAATGCTGCACCATGGCCACAGCAATGCCATGGGAAGCCAAATGCTTGGCAAAAAACTGACGGCTATGGCGGTTAGCCGAAAGACCATGGGACATGATCATCAGAGGGATGTCCTCAGCCCCGTGATGACTGATGTAATACTCCGCCACGGCATCTTTGGAATGAACAGTGTCAGGCAAATAGAGTTGCACCAATAGAGGGCGATCGCGGTCCTCATCCCATAGCTGCAACTCCCCCTGGCGAAAGGAATGGTTGCCAGGCAAGCGTAAATCTTCCTGGCCGCCAGGCCCCTCCAAAGCAGCATCAAGCTCCAGACGTTGATCCAAGCTCGCCAAAAATTCCTGCGTCTCCTGCTGGAGTTGCTGCTTCTGCTGCCACAAAGCCATAGTGCGTCGAGCATCCCAATGGAGCTCTCCCGGAAAGTGACGCAGGATATTCAGCCCGGTCATCCCTTCAGGGGAAGCTGCCGCCGCCGCCAAAGCCGTTCGCAATGCCGCTCCCCCTTCTGCCGGGTTTAGCTTCTCCCCAACAAAGAAGACTTCAGCCAAGGCCTGCAACAAACGCTCTCCGCACCGAGAGTGGAAAAGATTCTCGACCTGTTGAGCAGGCAACGAAGGCAAAGGTTGAGTCAGTAGGCTCCGCAGCCGCTGAGTCATCTCGCGATTAAGTTGAGCAAGGGGAAAGGACTTCGCGGTTGCTGGAGCCGCAGGGTCTAAAGACGACTCCAGTTCACGTAGAGGAATGGTGCTACTCAGCGAGCCATAGTGGATCACCAGTTGCTCAGCCGCTTGACCAGCTGGGGCTCCTAGTCCCTGGGCCAGAGCCTGAGTAATTCCCAGGGCAACCAACATTCCCCATCGCTGAGACCCCCGAGGCAAACACGGAACTCTAAAGCTGTTTTCCGGATGGGTAGATGGCCGCTGGAAAGCCTTAAGCCAAGCCATGAACAAGCCTCAAATCAGCAATACATGGCTATCTTGCCCGAGGGAAATCAGAAATAAACCTTAAGGGCGAATTAATCCCATAGCCCCTACAAAAACTTGGTCGCCAAAATGGCAGCTTGGGTGCGATCGCGCACCCCCAATCGACTCAAAATGCTATTGACATGGTTCTTGACCGTACGCTCCGCAATGTACAGTCGCTCCGCAATTTCCTTATTGCTACAGCCCTCCGCAATCAGCTCCAACACCTCCCGCTCCCGGGGGGTCAATTCAGCCAGTTCCGGTGGCGCAGCGGGCTCGGCCACCGCAGCCCCAGGCTGTGCCAAGACTTTCTCAAACAAGCCTGGCCCCATGTGGGTATAGCCCCGTTGTACCAAGCGAATGGCCTCGGCAATTTCAGTCGAAGGCGTGTCCTTGAGTAAATAGCCCTTGGCTCCTTGCTGCATTGCCTGGGCCACATAGTCGTCATCATCGAAGGTCGTGAGAACCAGAACTTTGGCGCTCGGTAGTTGCTGGCCCAACGCTCGGGTCGCAGCCACGCCATCCATCACCGGCATACGAATATCCATCAGAACCACATCGGGAGTCAGGGCGATCGCCTGAGTCAAAGCCTCCTGACCATTGCTAGCCTCGCCAACCACCTCCAAATCCGACTGGGCCTGCAACAGATTACGCAGCCCCTCTCGAATAATCGCTTGATCATCAACCAACAAGAGACGAATCATACAGCCCCCATACTCCATTATCATTCGAATTACAGCGGCAAATCTAGCTCTAGACGGCAGCCTTCACCCGGGGCACTCACCAGCTTGAACCGCCCCTGCACCGCCGCTGCTCGCTCGCTCATACTCTGCAAGCCAAACCCCGTCGTATTTTGGCTCGGCTCAAACCCTCTGCCATTATCCGATAGACGCAAATGAAGGCCCTGGGCATCTCGATAAATATCGAGTTGAGCCACTGTTGCCTCACTATGACGCGTCAGATTGGTGAGTCCCTCCTGGAGAATGCGATAAAGCACGATCGCGATGTCCTGGGAGGGCGTCACCTGCAAATCTAAGCTGCTCTCCAACTGAATACTGTTGTGCTGCTGAAACTCCTGCACCAGCTTATTTACGGCCTGCCCCAAGCTCTTTCCTTTAAGAGGATGAACCCGCAATCTAGCCACAGCCTGACGCACATTTTGTAACGCTTCGCGGCCCAAACGACGGGCTGTATTGAGATGCTCCGTAGCCTGAGTCACTTCAACTTGCCCCGTCGTCCTATCGAGCTGTAAGGCTGCATTTTCTAGCTGGATACTCTGGGCTGTCAAACAGTGACCAACGGTGTCATGGATTTCACGAGCAATACGACTACGCTCCTGCAACGCCGCTTGATCTTCAATCCGTAGGGAATACCGTCGCAACTGCTGATTCGCCTGGGCCAACTGCTGACGACTATGCTCTTCCTGAATCAATGCCCCGACCAAGAGCAAGACAAATCCCAGAACCAGCGCAAAGAGCAGGGTCACATTGACCATGGCATTCAAACGCAGGCTATGGAGCAAGTCCTCTGGCAGGCGGCGGGCTCCAGGCACCCGGGGCAGACGGTCCAAGGGGATACCCCAAAATCGGATTCGCTGTAACGCCAGATACTGCATTGCAACAAACGACATCAAGGCTGTGCCCGCCACGAACCAACGCCCGACTCGCGGAAAGATCACGCAGCCCCGAGTCACCACAATCAACAACAGCGGTGGAAACAACATCATCCCGCGTCCACTCAAAATAATCGCCAGCCAGCTTAGAACAAACCCCCCCGCAACATAGAGAATCGGCAATACCAAGCGGTCCTGGCCCTGAAGATGCTGAACCTTAGACCTGCGCCGCTCAGTCACTTCAGCATTACCCACCCAGCCACCCAGCTGAGATGAGCTAGGCCGTCGAGACTTGCCTGGCAGCCCGGCTGAGCCCACAGGCAAGCGACAACCCAGCAGTCCCAAGCTCAGGACACAAAACAAACTCGCCAGGGACATTCCCAACAGCCAAACCATGCCCTGAGCAGGTAGCTCTCTCGGTAAGCCTCGCAAGCGCAAGGACAAATGGGACAGGGAAGAAATTACCGCAATCCCTAACAAGATCCACTCCATATGTAGGAGCAACTTAAACGGTGGTATTTGCCAAGAAGCAGAACGCATCGCAAACCAACAACAGTGGAGCTATTCCATTTTCCCAAGCGAAGGAGCAATTGCGGTCAAATTGGTCCTTTAGGACTAAGAAGAGCTGACGTTTGAAGCGATCGCTCTAACCTCAGCAGTAAGACAACAACATTGCTCTAAAGAGCCTCTGTTGTATTGGGCGAATGCTTCCAGTTCAGCAATGAAAGCAGCAAGCTATGATGTGCAAACTGAGAAGAGAATTATTGCTCCATGACCCAAGCCAAAGCAGGCGATCAAGTCACCATTCATTACGAAGGGAAGCTGGCTGATGGCATGGTTTTCGATTCCTCTCGCTCCCGCGATCCTTTGAGCTTTAAGTTAGGAGCACAGCAAGTCATTCCTGGATTCGATGCCGCTGTCCAGGGAATGAAAGTCGAAGAACAGAAAACCGTGACGATTGAACCCGCAGCAGGCTATGGCGATCGCCGCGCTGAACTCATCTTTCGAGTCAATCGCAAACAAGTCCCCACGAATCTCCCCCTAGAAGTCGGTAGCCAATTACAATTACCCACCGCAGACGGACAAGCTGTCCCCGTCATGGTCGTAGAACTCAACGAAGATCAAGTCACCCTAGACGGCAATCATCCCCTCGCAGGCGAGACCCTCACCTTCGATATCGAACTCATCAGCCTGGAGTCTGCCTAAACCGAGCCTGGCAAAACATATCCCACCGTCCCTCACAGTCAACCGTTTATCTAGACAAGCGTTATTAACAAACAAGCATTCCAAAAGACAACGCTCAGCCATCACCACGGTGCTTTACCAAGCCGCCCTGCAATCAGCTGCTGTTGATGAATAACGCGTGCCTCCAGCTGATTCACAGGTCCTGGGCGATGCTGACCATTGCCATAGCCTCGCTGCACAGTCTCTACGAACGCCATATCTTCATCTATCAGAGCCTCAAATCCCTGGGCGAACTCACCGCCAGGTAAACCATAAACCTCCAGCGTCACCCGGCAAGCCTCCGGGGTTAGCGGGTCAATTCGTGTCCAAGCCAGAAGTCCATTGGGCACAGCAATAAGATGCAAATTCGGGAAAATGCCATAGGTCAACCAATGGTCCCGCCCCCCATCTGGCAAGCCAGGCAAGATGCGATTGGCAGTCTGCCAGTCTGCAGTGACAGGAGTACAGAGCAAATTGGTGTAGAAACCAAACTGGTAGCCAGGATTCTCTAAGGTCTCTGGAATTCGATGGCACGTTAGCAGATCGCTGCCTCCGCAGCAGGCTTGCTGTGTAACCGCCCTGCGATCATCACAGAGTGCCCTGTCATGATAGGTTTTCCAATTGCAAGCAACCTGTTGCGATCGCGAAAATAATAACTGTGTATTTTCTTGCCGGTGTGCGCCCACCCGCCCAACGATGCAGCCCAAATATTCCGCTAAACTCGGTCCCTGTTCAGCAAAGCAGACAAACAGAAAATCGGACCACACTTCAAGACGCAGCGGCTGAAGAGCATAATCCTGTCCATTCACCCCTTCACCAAAGTGCTCCTGCTCTGGAGCCTCTATACATTGGCCATCTAGCCCGTACACCCAAACGTGATTAGGACAGCTCAACTGGTTAACCGACTGAATGCCAGCTTGAGGGCATAACTCAAAAGCGAGATGGGCACAGAGATTATAAAACCCTCGGACCTGTCCATCCGCAGTACAGGTAATCACAATGGAGCGGCCTGCAACCGTTAAACTCCAAACTTGGCCTGGAGAGAGTTGCGCGCGATCGCCCACGTAAACCCAGCTGTCCTGGAAAATTCGGGCCTGTTCAATAGCCTCCCAGCGAGGATCAGTGTAGTGATGAGCCTCCAACAAAAACGAGTTCGGTAACTGCTCAAGCTCAACCAATGGGGACACGACGACAACCCTAGAATAGGGAATTTATGGGCATTACGCTCCAATTTAGGTCAAAATTTCGGGATTAACCAAATCATCTCAAACACATTGAGCACAGCGCTTCCAGAGATATTTTTACACCGCAAAATGGCTGAATCCATCTCGCACAATCCTCGCAAAATTGCCTAAACAAAAGCGAAGCCTCCCAAAACTCAGCAGCAATTATTGGCGTTACCGTTTACTCTGGCGAGGGAAAAC